>JAEWBA010000290.1 GCA_023391395.1 Pseudomonadota bacterium | reverse complement strand
AGCCGCGCCGGTCAGCAATGCCGTGGCCAGCACCGAGGACGCCGGCATGATCGGCACCGCGATCCAGCAGGAGCGCGTTACCAACTGGCTGTCCAAGCGCTATCGCGTGGCAGCTGACGCCACCAACATGCTGGTTTCGGCCGCCTACCTGACCGCCAAGGAAATCAAGCTCGATCCGCTCCTGATCCTCTCGGTGATGGCGATCGAGTCGCGCTTCAATCCGTTTGCCGAAAGCCCGGTCGGGGCCCAAGGCCTGATGCAGGTCATGTCCAAGGTGCACAAGGACAAGTTCGAAGACCACGGCGGTCCGCAGGCGGCGCTCAATCCGGTCGCCAACATCAAGGTCGGCTCGCTGATCCTGAAGGATTATGTCAGGCGCGGCGGTTCGGTCGAAGCCGGCCTCAAGCTTTATGTCGGCGCGGGCAACCTGGATACCGATTATGGCTATGGTGCCAAGGTGCTGGCCGAATACCGGCGTCTGAAGGATGTGGCCATGGGCAAGAAGGTGTCGGTGTACGCGAGTGTCGCGCCTGCCAAGCCGCAAGCGGTCCAGACCCAGCCGGCGCAAGCGCCGGCCGAGGCCGGGCTCGGCGCCGAGCGGAATGCAACCGGCATGACGGAAAGCCGCGTCGCTGCACTGTAAGCTGGGATTTTGCCCAATTGAAAAAGGAGCCGGCGGCTCCTTTTTTGTTTTCAGCTCCGGCTGTCGAGAAAGGCGCGCAAGCGGCTCACCGCTTCCTGCAGCTTCTCGAGCGAAGTCGCATAGGAAATACGCAGGTAATCGTGCGCGGTGCTAGGGCCAAAATCCAGGCCAGGCACCAGCACGACGCCCGCCTGGTGCAGGATATCCAGGGAAAAGCGGTCGGCATCGTCCGCCAGTGCCGTGCAATCGGCATAAACATAGAAGGCGCCGTCCGGCGTGACCGGCACCTTGAATCCCAGTTCGCGCAGCGCCGGCACCAGATAGTCGCGGCGGCGCCGAAATTCGGCCTTGCGTTGCTCATAGATGGCGATCGCTTCCGGGGTGAAGCAAGCCACCCCCGCATGCTGGGCGATGCCCGAAGCGCAGATGAAGAGGTTCTGCTGCAGTTTCTCGAACTGCGGCACCAGGGCTGGCGGCACCACCAGCCAGCCGAGCCGCCAGCCGGTCATATTGAAATACTTGGAAAAGCTGTTGATGACGATGACGTCCTCGCCCAAGGACAGGGCCGAGAATGGCGCTTCGTCGTAAGTCAGTCCCTGGTAGATCTCGTCCACGATGGTGAAGCCGCCCTTGCCGCGCACGGTGTCGGCGATGCGCGCCAGTTCGTCGTGCCCGATCGAGGTACCGGTCGGGTTCGACGGGGAAGCCAGCAGCACGCCGCGCGTGGCCTCGCCCCAGTATTCGACCACCATGGCCTCGGACAGTTGGAAACGCTGCTCCGGGCCGCTGGGAATCATTTTCGCCCGGCCGTCGAAGGCGGCGACGAAATGCCGGTTGCAAGGATACGAAGGATCGGGCATCAGCACTTCGGCACCCTTTTCCACCAGCGCTGCGCACGCCAGAAGCAAGGCGGCCGAAGCGCCTGCAGTGACGATGATGCGCGCCGGCGCCACCTCCAATCCGTACACCACGCGATAGTGGGCCGAGATGGCTTCGCGCAAGGCCGGGATGCCGAGCGCCGAGGTGTATTGCAGCCTGCCTTCGGCCAAGGCGCGCGTGGCAGCCTCGATCACCGGCGGCGGCGCGGTGAAGTCGGGCTCGCCTATGCCCATGTGGATGATGTCGCGGCCCTGCGCCTCCAGTTCGGCAGCCATCTTCGCCAGCTCCATCACATGGAAAGGTGCGATGGCGGCCAGCCGGGACGCGAGTGCGGGAGAATGAGCGAAATGGGTCATCTCAGTGGGCCGCGCCAGCACCTGGTGCGGCCGTGGTCCTAGCGTTTTCTCGCCGCGTCGACTTCGACGCTGCGCGCCTCGGCGGCGAACTTGTCCAGCACGCCGTTGACATACTTGTGGCCGTCGATGCCGCCGAAGGACTTGGTCAATTCGACGGCTTCATTGATGACCACCTTGTAGGGAATTTCGAGGTGATTGCGCAGCTCGAAGGCGCCGATCAGCAGCGCGGCATGCTCGACCGGCGACAACTGGTCGATGGGACGATCGATCAGCGGCGCCAGATCGGCGCGCAGCGTGGCGGCGTCGCGGATGGCACCATGCAGGAGGGCGTCGAAGTGCTCGGCATCGGCCTTGTCGAAACCGTGGGCCTGGCGGATATGCGCATCGATGGCGCCCGCATCCTCCTGGTTCAACAGCCATTGATACAGGCCCTGCAGGGCGAACTCGCGCGCGCGATGACGCGGCGTGCGGTTCTTGTTCGGATTGGCGTGAGCGGATTTCTGGGTCATGTCTGGAGACTTGCGGGCGCGCCGGTCATAGCCGGCGCGCCAATGAATTGAAAATCGGCAGTCCGAATCGTGCAGGCGCGGCGGCCGGTTCGCCCGGAATCCGCCTGGCGGCCTTACTCTTCCTCGGGCCTGTACTCGTCGTCGGCCGCTTCTCCGAGCTCTTCCAGCGCGATCGTCAGATTGGCCATCTCGACCGCCACGCGCGCGGCATCGGTGCCCTTTTCCGCCATGCGCACCTCGGCCTGCTCGTCGTTTTCGGTTGTCAGCACGGCATTGGCAATTGGAATGTCGTAGTCGAGCGCAACCCGGGTAATGCCGGCACCGGATTCATTGGATACCAGCTCGAAATGATAGGTTTCTCCGCGGATGACCGCGCCCAGAGCGATCAGCGCGTCGAATTGCTGCGTCTGCGCCATCTTTTGCAAGGCCAGCGGAATCTCGAGCGCGCCGGGCACGGTCACGTGCAGCACGTCCTCGTCGGCCACACCCAGATGCTTCAATTCGGCCAAGCAGGCCGACAGCAGGCCATGGCACACGTCCTCGTTGAAGCGGGCCTGGACGATGCCGATGCGCAATCCCTGTCCTTCCAGATTGCTTTCGTATGTCCCAACGGTCATGGTGGTTCCTTTATGCGCACAAGCGCGATGTTATTTGTGATCGAGGCATGCCATCGAAAAACCTGCATCAACGAATCATTGATGCAGAAACGGAGTCCAGGTTCCGCCGCCTGGCCGGCAGGCCGGCTCAGGCTGCAGGGGCGCTCAGGTAACCGACCACTTCCAGGTCGAAGCCGGCCATCGAGGGCATCTTGCGCGGACTGGCCAGAAGCTTCATCTTGCCCACGCCGATATCCTTGAGGATCTGGGCGCCGATGCCATAGGTGCGCAAATCCATGCGCGAGCCGCGCGGCTGCGGCGACACGTGCGGATTGTTCAAGGCTTCGAATTGCGCGAACATCTGCTCGGCCGACTCTTCGCAATTCAGCAATACCAAGGCACCGCGCTCGGATGCCTTGATCGCCGACATCGCCGACGCCACGTTCCAGGAGTGGGTGGTGGCCTCGGTTTCCAGGAGATCGAGAATCGAGATCGGCTGGTGCACGCGCACCAGGGTTTCGCGTTCGGGCGTGATATCGCCGTGCACCAACGCCAGGTGGGCGCCGCCGCTCGGCTTGTCGCGATAGGCAATCGCCTTGAAGCTGCCGTACGCGGTTTGCATGGTGCGTTCGGCCAGGCGCTCGACGATGCTTTCGTTCTGGCTGCGGTAATGGATCAGGTCCGCGATGGTGCCGATCTTCAAGCCGTGTTCCTTGGCGAATTCGATCAGGTCCGGCAGGCGCGCCATGGTGCCGTCGTCCTTCAGGATTTCGCAGATGACCGCCGCCGGCGTGAGTCCGGCCAGATCGGCCAGGTCGCATCCCGCTTCGGTATGGCCGGCGCGCATCAGGACGCCGCCCTTTTGCGCCTTCAGCGGGAAAATATGGCCCGGCTGCACGATGTCGGACGGCTTGGCGTTGCGGGCCACGGCAGCCTGCACGGTGCGGGCGCGGTCCGCGGCGGATATGCCGGTAGTGACCCCTTCGGCGGCCTCGATGGAGACCGTGAAATTGGTGCCGTACTGCGTACCGTTACTGCTGGTCATCATCGGCAGGCGCAAGCGCTCGCAGATTTCCCCGGTCAAGGTCAGGCAGATCAGCCCACGCCCGTACTTGGCCATGAAATTGATGGCTTCGGGAGTAACAAATTCGGCCGCCAGCACGAGATCGCCCTCGTTTTCGCGGTCTTCCTCATCGACCAGAATGACCATGCGCCCGGCGCGCAATTCGGCGATGATGTCTTGAATGCTTGAAATCGACATGATATAGGTCCTGAACAGGCCGCTATTTTAAAGGATTTGCCTCTCGGCCAGTTTCCGGCGCTGTAGAGAGGCGGTTAATCCACCCCAGGCCTTCGTGGCTCCTGCGCTGCGGCGGCCATAGGCTGGCCGGGAGAGCGGCAATTGTCCGTGCCTGCCGACGACAATTGCTCCCCTCATGCGACAGCCACCGAGTCCCCCGTGCGTCGCCATCGGCGCGAAATTCATAACTGCCGGACGCGCCGCCCTTCCCTTGAGCGCCGTCAAAGAACACACCGCAATACGCAACGTACAAATATGCCAAAGGCTTAACGTCCCGGCGAATTTCGCCGCTCACCTGTACAGGGAGGCCACATTGGACACTACTGCCGCTGCCGGCCAGCCACACGAGCATATCCACGAACGTCCCCACGGCTGGCGCCGATGGTTGTATGCAACCAATCACAAGGATATCGGCACCATGTATCTATGGTTTTCCTTCGTGATGTGGTTCGTGGGCGGCGCCTTCGCCATGCTGATACGCGCCGAACTGTTTCAGCCGGGCCTGCAATTGGTGCAGCCCGAAGTGTATAACCAG
>JAEWBA010000289.1 GCA_023391395.1 Pseudomonadota bacterium | reverse complement strand
GGTATGGATGCCGATCGATGCCAAGTTCCCCAAGGAGCAGTACGAACGCCTGATGGAGGCCGCCGAGCATGCCGACACCGATGGCGTTGCCGCCGCCGGCCGCGAGCTGGAGCGCGCAGTGCGCGTGGAAGCCAAGAGCATTGCCGAGAAATATCTGTCTCCGCCGCTGACCACCGATTTCGGCATCATGTTCCTGCCCACCGAGGGCTTATATGCAGAAGTGATGCGCAGGCCCGGCCTGGCCGATGAAATGCAGCGCGTCTGCCGCGTCTGCATTGCCGGGCCCTCGACCCTGTCGGCGCTGTTGAACAGCCTGCAGATGGGGTTCCGTACACTGGCGCTGGAAAAACGCTCCTCCGAGGTGTGGCAAGTGCTGGGGGCGGTCAAGACCGAGTTCGCCAAGTTCGGCGACGTGCTGGCCGTGACCAAGAACACGCTGGAGCGCGCCGCCAAGAACATCGAACAGGCCGAAACGCGCAGCCGGCAGATGGCGCGCAAGCTGAAATCGGTGGAAGCGCTGCCACCCGAGGCAGCGCAACGTCTGCTGGGCGCCGGAGTGCTGCGTAGCGAAGAAGAAGACGGTTAATCTTGAACTACATGACTATATGGAAATAGCGATACTGTTTGGGCTGATACTCCTCAATGGCGCCTTCGCCATGTCCGAGATCGCCCTTATCGCAGCGCGTCGCGTGCGCCTGCAGAAGCTGGCCGAGGAGGGTGACGGCGCGGCGCAGGCGGCAATCAAGCTGGGCGAGGACCCGAACCGCTTTCTTTCCACCGTGCAGATTGGCATCACCTCGATCGGCGTGCTAAACGGCATCGTCGGCGAGGCGACGCTCGCTGCGCCTCTCGGCATCTGGCTGCAAGGCTGGGGGATTGATCCCGTCGTTTCCGGCTACATCGCCACCGGCCTGGTGGTGGTCGCCATCACGTATTTCACCATCGTGCTGGGCGAACTGGTGCCCAAGCGCCTGGGGCAGATCAGCCCCGAGCCGATCGCACGCCTGGTGGCGCGTCCCATGCTGTGGCTGGCCGCCATCACCAAGCCTTTCGTGCGCCTGCTGTCGGGATCGACGCAACTGATGTTGCGCGCCTTTGGCGTCTCCGAAAAGACGGAGCACGCGGTGACCGAAGAGGAAATTCACATGATGCTGGCGGAGGGGTCCGAATCCGGCGCCATCGAGCACCACGAGCATCAGATGGTGCGCAATGTGTTCCGCTTGGACGATCGCCAGATCGCTTCGCTGATGGTGCCGCGCGGAGAAATTGTATGGCTCGATATCGAAGACAGCCTCGAGGAAAACCTCAAGCGCCTGGAGCACAGCGAGCATTCACGCTTCCCGGTGCTGCGCGGTGGCTGGGAGGATGTGCTGGGCGTGGTCACCGCGCGCCAGATCCTGACGCAGGCGCTGCGGGGACAGACGCCCGATCTCACCGCGCACCTGCAGCCGGCGGTCTTCCTGCCGGAGTCGCTGACCGGCATGGAATTGCTGGAGAATTTCAAGAACTCGGGCGTGCAACTGGCTTTCATCGTCGACGAATACGGCGAGGTGCAGGGCATCGTCACCCTGCAGGATGTGATGGAAGCCATCACCGGCGAATTCAAGCCGCATCGTGCCGAGGACGCCTGGGCGGTGCAGCGCGAGGACGGTTCCTGGCTGCTCGACGGCCTGATTCCGGTGCCCGAATTGAAGGACCGGCTCGACCTGCGCCAGGTGCCCGAAGAAGAGCGCGGCCGCTACAACACCCTGAGCGGCATGATGATGCTGCTGCTTGGCCGCTTGCCGCAAACCGCCGACCGCTGCGACTGGGAAAACTGGTCCTTCGAGATCGTCGATCTCGACGGAAAGCGCATCGACAAGGTGTTGGCGACGCCCAAGCCGCCCGAGCTCGTGAGCGAGCCTCAGTCCGAAGCTGAAACCTGAGACGGCAGGCCGTGCATGCCATATTCTCCCCGCTATGCTTGAGGCATAATCGGCAACGGTTGTAAGAACAAAAGCCGGACCGTCCTGGCGACGAACCGGAAAATGCAAACTTGATGGAGGAGAGGAGTACATGGTTCATCGCATTTCGCACCCGATGGCGGGCGGTTCGCGCCCGTCCAGCCGTCACAAGATCGTTTCCTCGCCCGAGGCGGTGCGGCTGATTCACGATGGCGATACGATCGCCACTGGCGGCTTCGTCGGCATCGGTTTCGCCGAGAACATTGCGGTGGCGTTGGAGCAGCGCTTTCTGGAGAGCGACGATGAACTGCTGGCCGGCCTGGGCAAGCCCAAGAATCTGACCCTGATTTACGCCGCCGGCCAGGGCGACGGCAAGGAACGCGGCCTGAACCATCTCGGCCACGAAGGTCTGGTCAAGCGCGTGATCGGCGGCCACTGGGGATTGGTGCCCAAGCTGCAGCAACTGGCGATCGCCAACAAGATCGAAGCCTACAACCTGCCGCAGGGCGTGATCAGCCACCTGTTCCGCGACATCGCCGCCGGCAAGCCGGGCCTGCTGTCGAATGTGGGACTGGGCACCTTTGTCGATCCGCGCTACGGCGGCGGCAAGATCAACGAGGCGACCACTGAAGACCTTGTCGAGCTGGTGACGATGGGCGGCAAGGAATACCTGTTCTACAAGGCCTTCCCCATCAATGTCGGCATCATCCGCGGCACCACCGCCGACCCCGAGGGCAATGTCACGATGGAACGCGAGGCGCTCACGCTCGAGGCGCTGGCGATCGCGATGGCCGCGCACAATTCCGGCGGCATCGTCATCGCTCAGGTCGAGCGCATTGCCGAGAGCGGCTCTCTCAATCCGCGCCAGGTGAAGATTCCCGGCATCCTGGTCGATTGCGTGGTGGTGGCGGAAAGGCCGGAGTACCAGATGCAGACCTTCATCGAGCCCTACAGCCCCGCCTTCGCCGGCGAGATCCGGGCGCCGATGTCCTCGCTCCAGCCTATGGAAATGAGCGAGCGCAAGATCATCGCACGCCGCGCGGTGCTGGAATTGTCGCCCAATGACGTGGTCAACCTCGGCATCGGCATGCCCGAGGGTGTGGCCAGCGTTGCGGCCGAGGAAAAGGTGATCGACCTGATGACG
>JAEWBA010000245.1 GCA_023391395.1 Pseudomonadota bacterium | reverse complement strand
ATTACCGTGGGGTCGGTCTGCAGCAGCATGCCGCGCTTGAGCCGGTTGACGAATACCCCGGCGATCAATCCGCGTTCGGAGCTCTGCCCCGTTTCCTTCTCGACGATGGAAGCCATGATCAGGGCCTCGTAGGGCGTCTTGTATGGCACGGAGGGATCGCGACGCGCCCATTCGTCGGCTAGGCGCCGTTTCATCAGCGCATGGGCCTGCCGGTAGATATGCAAGTCGCTCGATCCCTTGGCGAACAAGTAAGTATCGGGAAAGAACAGCCCTTCCGGCATCTTGTAGTCGGGCGCCACCTTGGCCAGCAGTTCCTGGTCCGACAGGTGCACGGTGTCGTGTTTCAACGCTGGGTGCGCGGCGACCGCCTGGCGCATCTGGCGGAAGGTCCAGCCCTCGATGATGGCCAGCGCTTCCTGGGCCATTTCCCCGCGCACCAATTGCTGGATCAGGCCGAGCGGCGAGGTGCCGGGCTTGAGCTCATAGCTGCCGGCCTTCAGCCGCGCGCTGTCGCCGGTCGCACGTGCCAGTAGCCCGAGCAGGGTCGGATTAACCGGCACGCCTGCGGCAGCGATCTGCTGGGTGCTGCTTTTCACGCTGCTGCCGGGCTCGATCGAGAAGGGAATCGGCGCGCCCCCGGCTCCGATGATGGGGGACTTGGCCCAGTAGACCAGCCCTGCGGCAACCAGCAGAGCCAGGATGACGATGAGAAAAAGGAATTTTTTAATCAAGGAAATGTCCGGTTCGATAAACGCGCGGCGGACGCGATTTTCGTGTGCTCACTATAATCAAGCTCGTGATGATACAAGGCCATTGATGATTTGACTCGGAATTGACACAGTTTATGACTGATCTTACGAATGCATGGTTGCAGTTTTTGAGCCAACACGGTGCTCAACTCCATTCCGGCGCGGACGGCCTTCCCGGCGTTGCCGGCTTTGCCGACGAGGAGGTCGCGCCTTCCTCGTGGGTGACACCGCTGACCGACCTGGGCTTGATCGGCGCCAGCGGCGAGGAGGCGGCGCATTTCCTGCACAACCAGTTGACCAATGACGTCGAACATCTGGGCGAAACCGAAGCGCGCCTGGCCGGCTACTGCTCGCCCAAGGGACGCTTGCTGGCCACCCTGTTGATGTGGAAATCGCCCGAGGCCATCGTGCTGCAGGTCTCGCGCGACGTCCAGGCGATGGTGCAAAAGCGGCTGCAGATGTTCGTCCTGCGCGCCAAGGTCAAGCTGGCCGATCTGTCGGACAGCCATGTGGCGCTCGGCCTGAGCGGCCCTGAAGCCGGCGCGGCATTGAGCGCTTGGTTCCCTGCCCTGCCGGCGGCACCCTGGCAGAAGATCGACGGCCCGGCCGGCACCCTGATCCGCGTTGCCGATGCCTTCGGTGCGCCGCGTTATCAGTGGATTTGCGATACCGCAAGCGCCATCGCCAACTGGGCGGCACTGACCCGCTCGCTGGCAGCCGTCGGCCCGGCCATCTGGCGACGAGGTGAAATCCATGCCGGCCTGCCCCGCATCACCAAAGCCACCCAGGAGCAGTTCGTACCGCAGATGCTCAACTTCGAAGTGGTCGGCGGGGTCAATTTCAAGAAGGGCTGCTATCCGGGACAGGAAGTCGTCGCGCGCAGCCAGTACCTGGGCAAGCTCAAGCGCCGCATGATGCCGGCATCGGTCGCCGCCGAGGCGGCGGCAGGCATGGAAGTGTTTTCCGCCGCCGATCCGGAGCAACCCTGCGGCATGATCGTCAATACCGAACGCAATGTCGAGGGCGGCAGCGATTGCCTGGTCGAATTGAAGCTGTCCGCCCTGGAGGAAGGTACGATCCTGCTCGGCTCTGCCCAGGGACCGGCACTGCAAATCGGCACGCTGCCCTATGCATTGCCCTGAGGAGCGTTACCGCCGCATGAAGGCCCGATGCGCTGCAAGCCCTGTGATCGCTCCGAGCGGCCGCGAGGAAAACCGATGAAGACCGATTTATATGTCTATTACCGCGTACCTAGCGAGCATGCCTTGCTGCTCGAGGCGCGCGTCACGGCCATGCAGCAATCCCTCTCGCAGGAATATGGTATCGTGACCGCGCTGAAACGCCGCCCCGAGGAGAAGGAAGGCCGGCACACCTGGATGGAAGTCTATCTGGCGGTGCCTGCCGATTTCACGGCAATTTTGGACCAGGCCGTCGCGCAGGCCGGGCTGTCAGATCTCATCGAGGGCAAGCGCAATATGGAATTTTTTCTGGATGTTTCACCATGTGCTTGATCGTATTCGCCTGGCAGGTCATTCCCGGCATGCCCCTGATTGCCGCCGGAAACCGTGACGAGTTCTACGATCGGCCGGCAGTCCCCGCCTGCTGGTGGGAGGACCACCCGCAGGTCTATGCGGGTCGCGACTTGCGCGCCGGCGGCACCTGGATGGGCATCACGAAAGACGGGCGTTTCGCCGCCATCACCAATGTGCGCGCACCCGACGAAAAACGCACCGATGTCCCCTCGCGCGGCGCGCTGGTCTCCGATTTTCTGACCGGACAGGCTGCTCCCGGCGACTATGTCGCCCGCCTCGCCGAGCGGGCCCATCACTACAATGGCTTCAACCTGCTGGTGGGCGATGCCGAAACGCTGATCTGGTACTCCAATGCTGCTAGAGACGACCAGCGTAACGGCAAGCCGCTCGCACCCGGCGTATACGGCCTGTCCAATGCCACGCTCGATACGCCCTGGCCGAAAGTGGTGCGCACCAAGGCCGAATTCGCCAGCCTTCTGTGCCAGGGTGCGCCCGAAGAAGCCTACTTCGAAATGCTGGCCGACACCACGCGCGCGGAAGATTCGCGCCTGCCGAATACCGGCATCGGCCTGGAGTGGGAGCGCCTGCTGTCGTCGGTCTGCATCGAGTCGCCCGCTTATGGCACGCGCGCTTCCTCGGTGGTGCAGCTATTCGCGTCGAACGAGGCGGTGCTACGCGAACGCGCGATACGCTGAAGCGAAGTGCGTTGGCCGACGCTACGGCGCCGTATCAGGCTGCGCGGGGAAAGCAGTGGCGCATCAATACGTGCGGTATGCCGGCTTCCATGAATTCCTCGCCCTCGGCTTCAAATCCGAAGCGCCGGTAGAAAGGCACGGCATAGCTTTGCGCATGCAGGAGCACGGCAGGCTCGCCGCGTCTTTCGGCTTCCTGCATCAAAGCCCTTAGAATCGCGCTGCCCACGCCAAAGCCTCGCGCATCCTTCCGTACCGCCATGCGGCCGATATGTGCATCGGGCAGCAGGCGCCCGGTTCCGACCGCTTCGCCATGCCCGTTCAAGGCCAGCGCATGCACGCTTTGCGCATCCATCTCATCCAGTTCCAGCTCGGGCGGAACCTGCTGCTCGATCACGAACACCTCGAAGCGCAGCGGCATCGCGCGTTCGCGCTGCGTGGTCCAGCCGCCGAGCGTGACATGGAACTTCATGCCGATTGCGGCGCAACCTTTTCCGTGCGCACGATGGTTTCGCGCCATTGGCCGGGAATCGGCACACTCTTGCGCGCCGTGGTGTCAGCGTAGACGTACACCATTTCTCCCGTGATGAGATGCTCGTCGCCCCGATGGATTTCGACGATGAAGCGCGCCGAACTGCGTCCGAGGGCGGCACAGCGCACACCGATATCCAGCACTTCGTCGAAGCGCGCCGGCGCCTGGTAGTCGACGCTGGCCTTGCGCGCGAACAGCTCGCACCCCTCCTTGGCCTGCTGCATGGGCGTGGGCAGGCCGGTGGCGCGCCAATACTCGGTGAAGGCGACATCGAAATAGGTCAGGTAGTGCCCGTTGAAGACGACGCCCTGCATGTCGACTTCTGCCCAGCGCACTCGCAGGCTGTGAAAAAAGGAAAAATCTTCGCGTGCCATGATCGTAATGAAAGTGTGCGGGCCTTGATTATGGCCTAAGGCGGGCAATCCCGCGATGCCCCTCAGTCCGAAAGAAACGCCCGGATCAGCCGATTGATGCGCTGCGGCTGCTCATGAATGATCCAGTGGCTGCCTTCGGCAATGCGCTCGATCTTCAGGTCGTCGACCAGGCCTTCCAATCCATCCAGCAGGCTCTTGGGCAAGGCGATGTCGCTTTCGCCCCAGATGACGCGGGTCGGCACCCTGACGCGGAAATGCTCCGCCCGCCATTCGCGCTGGAGCGGGAGAGCTTCGCCTGCGGCCGGCGGATGCAAGGGCGAGGCACGGTAGTAATTGACGCCACCGTGCAAGCCGCGCATCCAGCAGGCATGGTATTGCGCGCGCAGCTCGGGCGTGAACCAGCCCGCGTCGCCCATGCCGTTCAGCATGCCTTCCAGCAGCTTGAAATCGTCCTTCGCCAGCGCATCTTCCGAGCCTTTGGCGCGCAGCCAGTTCATGTACGCGCTCGCCGCCTGCTGGCGTGGATCGTTGGCCAGCGCCTGCATGAACAACCAGGGGTGCGGCGCATTGATGATGATCAGCCGGTGCAGCAATTGCGGCAAGGCGATGGCGAGATTCCAGGCGACCGCCCCGCCCCAATCGTGCGCCACCAGCACGAATTTTTCATAACCGAGGTGCGTCGCCAGCAGGCGCAGATCCTCGACCACGTGCTTGGCCTTGTAGGCCGCCACATCGTCCGGCATCCCGGACCGGTTGAAGCCGCGCAGATCCGGCGCGACCGCAAAATGATCCTCGCCGAATTCCTGAAGCTGCGCTTCCCACGCCTGCCAGAATTCGGGAAAACCATGCGCAAACAGGATCAGCGGCTTGCCCTGTTCGCCCGCGCTAGCGTAATGCAGGCGCATGCCGTTGGGCAGGTCGGCGAATTGCCCTGATTGGATCGTCGTAGTCATGTGTCGGCTCCCGGCCGGATGGCAATGCTCAGGCGATTCCCATCTGGGCGCGCAGCATGTCGCGGATATGCGGCGCAGCAGCGAAGGGATCGCTCGGGTTGCGTTGCGAAACGATGTCTTCCATGCGGGTCTGAAC
>JAEWBA010000227.1 GCA_023391395.1 Pseudomonadota bacterium | reverse complement strand
AAGATCGGTTCCGGCGCATCGATGGAGTGTCCACCGGCAAGCGGAATGCCTGCGGCGTCGCAGGCCGCACGGCCGCCACGGACAACTTCGCGCGCCACTTCCGGCGGCAAAAGATTGACCGGCCACCCCAGGATGGCGATGGCCAGGAGCGGATCGCCGCCCATGGCATAGATGTCGCTGATGGCATTGGTGGCGGCAATGCGACCGAAATCGAAAGGATCGTCGACGATGGGCATGAAAAAGTCGGTGGTCGATACCACGCCGCGCTCTTCGTCCAGCGCGTAGACCGCCGCATCGTCACGCGAGGCGTTGCCGACCCACAGCCGAGGGTCAAGGTTCTGGGCGCCGCTGCCCGCCAGGATGACGTCCAGCACCTTGGGCGAGATCTTGCAGCCGCAGCCGGCCCCGTGGCTGTACTGGGTAAGGCGTATGGGGTCCTTCATTGAAACTCCGTAGTGACTCAGTTGAAACCATTTATCTTGACGGGCGCCGTCAGGCCGTGCCTGCGGGCTCCGCCTGTCGCGCCGCCGCGCCGCACGCATGGCAGAACCGCGCAAACGCGCCCTTGCGTGTCTCGCACTTGCCGCAGCGGTCGTGCAGGCCGATGCCGCAATGCGGGCAAAAGTCGTTGGCCGGGTTCTTCATGTCTACCTGCCGTTCGCAACCGGGGCACACGCCCTTGGCGAGACGGGTCAGAGCCACGTCGTAACTCAATTCCTCGCGCCGCTGCGCATCGGGTTTTTGCTCGGCCTGCCTTTGCCGCTCCAGGTAGCGGTTGAGCGAAACGATGGCCTGGCGACCAACCAGTACGGTGATGACGATGCCGACGGCGTAGCGGACATAGCCGCCGTAGCTCGGCAGGTAGGGGACCAGTTCGACAAAGAAGGCGAACAGGGCGAAGAAGATGAAACCCCAGACGAAGGGCCAGTAGGTGCTCTTGCGCTTTTTCGCGAACAGCCAGCCGGCAGCGATCAAGAGCGGCAGAGTCAGGGCGAGACGATAGAGGAAGACGCGCAATTCCTGGCTGCGCTGCGCCGTGCGCAAGTCGTCCGCCGCCGTCGTTTCCAGCGTGCGCAGGCTGGCTTGCGCACGGCTTTCCGCTTGGCGCGCATCGAGGGCCGCCTGCCGCTGCGCCTGCACTTCAGCCAGCGCCTTGCGCTCGGCAGCCTTGAGCTCATCGAGCGCCTTGGTGCGGGCGATCAGTTCCGGGTCTTGCTCGCTGCGCGCGGTGACGTGGCGCGTCGCCAGCCAGTTGTTGAAGCTTTCGCGCGCGCTGCGGGTATCGGCCTGCGCCACCGAAGCTTTCAGTTCAGCCTGTTCCAGCGCTTCCTGCGCATCGCGTGCGGCGCTTTGCGCAGTCTTGATGACGGTGCGCTGCTGCCCCGCCGCACCCTGATCGATGAAATCGTCCAGCGTCAGCCGGTGCTCGACCCGGGGCAGGTCTTCGACGATGGTGCCGCCCAGCCCGATCAAAAAGCCGGCGAACACCAAGGCGACCAGCCATAGGCCGCGGCGGAACCATTTCTCGGACAGTCTCAGGGATTTGCTCATGGATTTCCTTTCATTTGGTCATGCATGCTTGCGAGCGCCATGGAAGGCCCGGCACGCCGGAACGGCAATGTTCTTGTGCTGCATTCCCATCCTCCCTTTGCGCGATTCGGTTCTCCCCCTGCGGTCCCTGGCGTACACTCCATACGCGCGCGTTCCTCGACCGAAATCCGGGCCGCTC
Organism: Pseudomonadota bacterium; assembly: GCA_023391395.1. GTDB lineage: Bacteria > Pseudomonadota > Gammaproteobacteria > Burkholderiales > Burkholderiaceae_D > Noviherbaspirillum. Next base: position 1,943 of record JAEWBA010000227.1, on the reverse strand, counting down.
GCTACGCTTATCAAACAGAGCCTAGTAAACTCCCGGACTTCCGCTGCGGCGGACCGGTGTCCTGTTCTGCAAGTTCGCTGCAAAAACAAAGTGGCCAAATCGGACCGTGACCAGGAGAAAACGTGGCAAGCATAAACTCCTTGCGAGCGTTTTTGAGGCTGTATCGGCACGCGTCTCGCACCTTTCACGCAAGGAATAGGCGGTACAGGACGTCAGGTAAGACATTATGCGCCGCAATTTTCCCCAGACGGTTTCTGCGGCGACCGCCGCGCACCTCACATGAAGGCCCCGTTCCGTATCATCATTGCCGACGACCATAGGATCGTTCGCCATGGCCTGAGGCAGTTCATGGCGCTGGCGCCGGAAATCCAGATCGTCGGCGAGGCGGCGAGCGGTCAGGAAGTCATCAAGCTGCTGGCCGCCGTCAAGTGCGACCTGCTGTTGCTGGATATGGCCATGCCTGGCCTGAGCGGGATCGAACTGATCCGGCGCGTCCGGCAAAGCGAAGCGGCGCCGAGCGTCCTGGTGCTGAGCATGCACAAGGAGGCGCAGCTGGTGTCGCGCGCCCTGAAGGCCGGCGCGGCCGGCTACCTGACCAAGGACAGCGACCCCGAAACCCTGATTGCGGCCATCCGCAAGATCGGAAATGGCGGGCGTTATCTCGACGCGACCCTGGTCGACGAAATGATTTTCGAACATGGCTTGAGCGAGAACAGGCTGCCGCATGAAAAACTTTCCAACCGCGAATTCCAGATTCTGCTGCTTCTGGTGGCCGGACACTCGGTCAACAGCATCGCCGACAGCCTATCCCTGAGTGCAAAAACGGTCAGCACGCACAAGATGCGCATGATGCAGAAAATGCAGATGCGCAGCATCGCCGAACTCACGCGCTATGCGCTGGAACATCGCTTGACCGGCGTGTAGATCCCCGCTTCAGAAGTGCTCCGGCGAGCTGGCGCCTCGACCGCCTCGGAGCGAGGCCTCTCCTTTCTCTTTTTCGCAGAATTTTCCGGCTTGCCGCCTTGCCATCGGCTGTGCGCAAGAAGCGTCTGCCGCAAAACAAATGGCTTTGTAAGGATTGCCTGACAAGAGGCCAAGTCTTCAGCTCACAAATAATTCAGCTCGCACTGATTGTTTCTATAGGGCAAGAGGCTGAGTATTCGGAACCCGTGTTCCATGTGTTGGAACCCTTCGATGTGCCTGCCTGCTGCCCGCCGTCCCCGCTGTCCAGCCACACATCCCGTCAGCTTTGCTCCTATGAACAAATTCGAGACTTCGAACCGGAAAACCCGGTTTCCATGGCGCGTGCCCGTCTGGCTACCTCTAATGCTGAGCGGCGCACTCGGTGCCGTCCTGGCCGCCATGCCCGGCACGCTGCAAATGCGGCTTGCATATGGCGCGCTGGTTGCCGTGGCATGCGGCTTGTCGCTGGCATGGGCCGAACGCCAACGCCGGCGCGAACGCGCCGAGCTGCAAGCCCAGGCCGAGGCCGCCCGCCAGTTCGGCGAACTGTGCGAACAGGTGCTGCCGATCTGGGGCAAGCAGATCGGCACCGGCCGCACGCAGACCGAAGAGGCAGTGATGGCACTGGGCTCGCGTTTTGCAGGCCTCAGCCAGCGCCTGCAACTGGCGGTGGACATGTCCCAGGCGGCCGGCGGCGCCGAGCATGGCGAGCAGGGCATCGTTTCGCTCCTGCACCTGAGCCAGACCGAGCTGGGCATGATCGTCACCTCGCTGAAATCGGCGGCGGCGGCCATCGAATCCATGACCGGGCAGATCGCCACGCTTTCCCAGTTCACGGCCGAACTGAAGGAAATGGCGGATGACGTCGCCACCATCGCCGCCCAGACCAATCTGCTTGCCCTGAACGCCGCCATCGAAGCGGCGCGCGCCGGCGAGGTGGGGCGGGGATTCGCGGTGGTGGCAGGCGAAGTGCGCAAGCT
>JAEWBA010000117.1 GCA_023391395.1 Pseudomonadota bacterium | reverse complement strand
TCAATAGGCGAAGTAAGGGCCGGTGCCGCCGGGAGTGCTCCTTCCCTCGATCGCGGTGAAGACGCTGCGTCCGTAGAAGAAGGGCAGTCCCCAGCTGAAGGTGTCGGAACTGAAGCCCGGGCCGGCCAGGCCGGCAATGGCAGTGGCAGTCCGGTTCTGGCGGAATACGTCCTCGGCATTGACGATCACGAAGTTCACCGTATTACTAGTGCCATTCAAGCCGCGATTCACCGCGGAGAGCGACAGCGGCGCGGGAGGGCAGTAGAACGCCCGGTTGCATTGGGGAATGCTGTCATCGAAAAAGAAGATGCCGTTGGAGCCGCTGTCGATGAAGCTTTGGCGGTAGGTCGTGCCCTTGTAATCCACCGTGAAGAAGCCAGTCTGCGGATTGGTGGTGAACACCTGCGCGCTGCCCAAGGCATTGTTGCTCTGCGTGCCGATGCCGAACACCAGGGAACCGGACACTGTCGGGGCTCCCGACAGCGGCACTGAGGGCAGCTTGATCACGATGCCATTGTTGTCGGTGGCAAACAAGGCAACCGGATTCTGCACCTGCTGGGTGCGGGGCACTAGCGTGCCCACGCAGCTCACGGTGGAACAGGCGTAATAGATGCCGACGTTGGGGCTCTGCTCGCATGCCAGGCCGCAGTCCTGCAGGAAGGAGCCGATGCCCAGCACGCCATTGGCGGTGAAGGACTGCGGCGTGTTGTTCTGCGGCCCGGTGTTCAGGCAAGGACCGGGCACGCCAAAGCTGGTATCTCCCATGATGTGGACAGGTACCGATGCCGCGGTCCTTTCTCCCAGGTGAACATCGGCGACCCTGACCGTGCCCCAAGTGCTGCCGTCTGCGAATTGCGCGCATTCGGCCAATGCCTGATTGTTTTCGGTGAGCTGCTGCGGCAGGTTCAGCGCCGGCGTGATTTCCGAGGCGAACAGGCGCAGCCCGGCCGATCCGGAATCCACCAGCACGTCATCGATGGTGCGGCAATCGCTGGTGCCCGGCGTGCAGACGGTGACGCTGGTAAACAAGAGATTCACGGTATTGGACGGGCCCGCCTTGACCGAGACCGGCACGACGTTGGGGCCGGTGTCGGGCGTGAATGGCGGGCTCGGCGTTTGCGCCTGGGGAAGCGCCGGGCTGGACGTGGAATCGCCGCCGCCACAGGCGGCCAGCGCCAGCAATACGCTCAAAAGCAGGGCCGCGAGTCCGGCGGGAGTGGCTGGTTTATTGGAGTTCTTCAAGGCTCACCCCCGCAGGCAACATGGAAGGAACGTAGGCCATGCCGGAAAAGGCGCGCATGTGCCCGCTGGAACGCACCACCAGGTCCGGCTGGTGCACTACCTGGTTGCGGTGGCCGGCCTTGCTGACGCTGGCCGCGTCGCGGTAGGGCTCGAAATAGCGGCCGAGGTAGCGGCGCAGGTCCGGCTTGGCCGGGCCTTGCCAGGCAACCGCGAAGACGCGTCCATCCGGACCGGCGTATTCCCTCACCAGCGTGCCGGAGGAAGTTTGCCTTTCATGCATGGTGTAGGCGCCCTGGGTGCCGGCGCGCTTGGCGACTTTCATCGAGGTCTGTCCATCCCCGGCCGGCTCGACACCGTCGCCGAGCGCGGCGAAGACCGGCAATGATAGCGGTGCACTCAATGCCAGCAGTGCCGCGCGCCTGATCCATTCCATGGCTTCCATGCGAATCTCGCGAGTGGTGTTGAACCCTGAATAGATTACGCAGCCGGCAGGATAGTTCTGCCGGACGGCCAGGCGCTTGCGCTGACGCATCCAGCAGGGAAAGGCGGTGTTGGCGGAGGGGAATGCCGCGAAAGAAACGGCCCATTAGCAAAGCGCTGTCCGTGCCGTCAGCGACATGGATTAGGTCTCAGTGGGACATCAGCCATTGCCCCCAGCTTGGATGTGACTAGGGCAGACGCCATGCCTGGAATGTTTGACTCAAGTCAATTTTTCCTTCCTCCGCTCCAGCGAATCGCTACCTCGGCTATGCCCGGCTCTTCGCAGGGCGGGCGCGATTGGTATCATTTGTCTGCTTTGCAAAAATCATCACAACATCAACCAAAGGATTGCGCATGAAGATTCTTCTGGCCGTAGACGGCTCCGTGTATTCGACCAAGGCCGCCAAGCATGTGGCTACCAACCTGAACTGGTTCCAGGGCGACTCGGAAATCCACCTGCTGTATGTGCAGACGGCGATTCCGGTTGCGCGTGCGCGTGCCGCACTGGGCAAGGAAGCCGTCGACAATTACTACCGCGAAGAGTCTCAGGCAGCATTGGCACCGACGGAGAAGATCCTGCGCAAGAAGGAAATCCCTTTCCGTTCGAGTTTCGTGGTGGGCGATATTGCCGAGCAGATCCAGTCCTATGTGAAGAAGAACAAGATCAACCTGCTGGTCATGGGTACGCGGGGCCATGGCGCCTTCCGCAACCTGGTCATGGGTTCGGTCGCCACCAAGGTGCTGGCCGAAACTACCGTGCCGGTCCTGCTGATCCGCTGAATGCGTGCGCGCGGCCACGCGCTGGCGGTGCTGACGCTGAGCACCGTCTTGCTCGCCGGCTGCGTCGGCCTGCCGCCGCTCGAAGGCAGAAGCGTCTCCTCGGCGCTTGAAAACAGCGCCGGCACCCGGCTTGGCAAGGCCCTGGCACCCCAGCTTGCTGCGCATCCCGGACTGTCCGGCATTTACCCGCTGGCCCTGGCTCCCGATGCCTTTGCCGCACGAGCGCTGCTGGCGCGCGCGGCCGAGCGCACGCTCGACGTTCAGTACTACATCTGGCGCAAGGACAAGACCGGCACCTTGCTGTTCGAGGCCCTGCTCGCGGCCGCCGAACGCGGCGTGCGGGTGCGCCTGCTGCTGGACGATAACAATACTGCCGGACTGGATGCCACGCTCGCGGCCCTGGATACGCATCCCAATATCGAAGTCCGGCTGTTCAATCCCTTCGCCTTGCGCTCCCCCCGCTTGCTCGGCTATCTCACGGATTTCGCACGCCTGAATCGGCGCATGCATAACAAGTCCTTCACCGCCGACAACCAGGTGACCATCGTGGGCGGGCGCAATATCGGCGACGAGTATTTCGGCGCCGCCGACGATTTCCTGTTCGCCGACCTGGACGTGATGGCGGTCGGGCCGGTAGTGCAAGAAGTCTCGGCTGATTTCGACCGCTACTGGTCGAGCGCATCGGCCTATCCGGCAGATCGCCTGCTTCCGCCGGCCGATCCGCACACGCTTCCCGCGCTGGCACAGGCAGCGCGCAGTCTGGAACAGGACCCCGCCGCGAAGGCCTACATGGAGGCGGTGCGCAATTCCGTGTTTGCCGGTGAGCTTACGCAAGGACGGCTGCCGCTGGATTGGGCGGCAGCGCGCGTGGTAAGCGACGACCCGGCGAAAGGCCTGGGGCTGGCCGCGCCTGATGCGCTGCTGCCGCAAAAGCTCAAGCGCATCCTGGGCGAACCGCAAGGGCGGGTCGACCTGGTTTCGCCGTACTTCGTCCCCACTGCCGCCGGGGTGGCGTCCTTCAACGCCCTGGCGGCACGCGGCGTGCGTGTCCGCGTGCTCACCAATTCCCTGGAGGCGACCGATGTCGCCGCCGTGCATGCCGGTTATGCCAAACGGCGCCGCGCCTTGCTGGAAGGCGGGATCGTGCTGTACGAATTGCGGCGGCTTAGCACCTCGGTCGATCCGGGCGGCGGCCAGGCGCAACAGGCGGAAGCCGCCGGCCATGCGGTCAGGGCTGGGCACCTGGGCAGTTCCGCCTCCAGCCTGCACGCGAAAACCTTCGCAGTCGATGGGCAGCGCGTATTCGTCGGTTCCTTCAACTTCGACCCCCGCTCCGCCAATCTGAATACCGAGATGGGCGTGGTGGTCGACAGCCCGGAGCTGGGGGGGCAGATCGAAGCCACTTTCGACCGGCGCGTTGCGGCCGATTCCTACGAAGTACGGCTGGACGGGCAGGGCGGCGTGTACTGGATCGAGCGCCGCGGCGGACAGATTCTTCGTCATGATGTGGAACCGGGGACGACTTTCCTGCAGCGTGCCGCGGTATGGTTCCTGTCGCTGCTGCCTATCGAGTGGCTTCTGTGATCGTATTTTCTGTAATCGTATCGGCCGTCGGGGCTGCCT
>JAEWBA010000223.1 GCA_023391395.1 Pseudomonadota bacterium | reverse complement strand
GCATAGTGCGGGTCGCCAGCATCCGGCATCAACCGCAGAAATCGGAATTGCGCACGCTCTTCGTGATGCGTCGCAACGAAGGTCCCCTTACCCTGCCGCCGGACCACCAGGTTTTCGGCGGCGAGCTCATCGATCGCCTTACGCACGGTACCTTGGCTGACCTTGAAGCGGTTAGCCAGCTCGACTTCGCTCGGGATCAGCTCACCCGGCTTCCATTCGCCGGACTGCAGGCTTTGCGTGATGAGCCCCTTGATTTGCTGATAAAGGGGACTGAAGGTGGGGGAGACTCCGGAAGCAGAAGTTCCCGCCCCTGCGCTAGGCGCGCCATTGGTTGTCAGATTGGACGGGATGGAGCTCATAGGCGTGGATTTCACCACAAAACACCCATTACCGTCCAGCAAAAAAACGCTAACTGATATGTCTTATATAAGATATATGATAGTCATTGACAGACCTGCCATGTCATCCTACACTCGCGAGCGATATTTACATGTTGCAAGCCGGGTGAAAAGCGATATTTATTGCTATGCACAAAGGCCGGTCTGGACGAGGACACGGCTGTGACTTGGTAGGTTTTCAACGGTATTATTACAGGCTCGCTGAATTTTTCTCAAAACTTCAGACACCGTTTTCATTCCCACTTTGGAGATTCATCATGGCTAAAGCCCCTATGCGCGTTGCCGTTACCGGCGCCGCCGGCCAAATCGGCTACTCCCTGCTGTTCCGCATCGCCAACGGCGATATGCTGGGCAAAGACCAGCCCGTCATCCTGCAATTGCTGGAAATCCCGGATGAAAAGGCCCAGAAGGCGCTCAAGGGCGTGATGATGGAAATCGACGATTGCGCATTCCCGCTGCTGGCCGGCATGACCGCGCACAGCGACCCGATGACCGCATTCAAGGATGCCGACGTCGCCCTGCTGGTCGGCGCCCGTCCGCGTGGCCCCGGCATGGAGCGCAAGGATCTGCTGGAAGCCAATGCGCAGATCTTCACCGTGCAGGGCAAGGCGCTGGACGCCGTCGCTTCGCGCAACGTCAAGGTGCTGGTCGTCGGCAACCCGGCCAATACCAATGCCTACATCGCCATGAAGTCGGCCCCCAACCTGCCGGCCAAGAACTTCACCGCCATGCTGCGCCTGGACCACAACCGCGCCCTGAGCCAACTGGCACAGAAGGTCGGCAAGCCGATCACTTCGATCGAGAAGCTGTGCGTGTGGGGCAACCACTCGCCGACCATGTACGCCGATTTCACCCACGCCACCATCGACGGCAAGCCGGCCAAGGAACTGGTGAACGACGAAGCCTGGACCAAGGACGTCTACCTGCCGACCGTCGGCAAGCGCGGCGCCGCCATCATCGAAGCGCGCGGCCTGTCCTCCGCCGCTTCCGCAGCCAATGCCGCCATCGACCACGTGCGCGACTGGGTGCTGGGCACCAACGGCAAGTGGACTACCATGGGCATCCCGTCGGACGGTTCCTACGGCATTCCGGAAGGCATCGTGTTCGGCTTCCCGGTCACCACCGAGAACGGTGAATACAAGATCGTCCAGGGCCTGGAGGTCGACGCCTTCTCGCAAGAGCGCATCAACCTGACCCTGAAGGAATTGCAGGAAGAGCGCGACGGCGTGAAGCACCTCGTAGGCTAAGCACCAGTCTTCGGCAGAGTGGCGCGGCCGGTGCCGCGTCACTCGCCTTACGGCATTCACTCGATATACGCAGCACAATGCACCCTTCCGAGGTCTTATTCCAGGGCACGCGCCAGCCGGTATCCATTCCGGTTTGCGATCACTACGCCGGAGCGGAAAAGCTCATGCGCAAATCGATCGCCCTGCAACAAGAGCTTGGCCCCATATTCGACATCACCCTGGATTGCGAGGACGGCGCCAGCGCTGGCAACGAAGAAGCCCATGCGCGCCTGATCGCCACGCTGATTGCGGGCGAGGAAAATCGTTTTCGGCGCATCGGGGCGCGCGTCCACGACCTGGGCAGCGCGCATTTCGAAAGCGACGTGGCGATCATCTGCACGGCTGCACCACGCCTCGCTTACCTGGTCCTGCCCAAGGCCGAGAGCGTCGGGGACGTCAAGCGCGCCATTGCCGTCATGGACAGGCATGCCAAGGAGAACGGCCGCAGCAAGCTGCCGGTCCATGTCCTGATCGAAACGCACGGCGCCCTGACCGATGTACAGGCCATTGCCGCCTTGCCGCAGGTCGAATGCCTTTCCTTCGGCATCATGGATTTCGTGTCGGCGCATTACGGCGCCATTCCCGGCGCTGCCATGCGCAGTCCCGGGCAGTTCACGCATCCCCTGGTCATGCGCGCCAAGCTGGAAATTGCCGCCGCCTGCCACGCGCACGGCAAGGTCGCCTCGCACAACGTCAGCACCGAAATCAAGGATACGTCGGTAGTGGCGAACGATGCCCAACGTGCCGCAGCCGAATGCGGATATACCCGCATGTGGAGCATTCATCCGGACCAGATCAAACCGATTCTCAAGGCCTTCACGCCACGCGGCTCGGAAGTCAGCGAAGCAGCAAGCATCCTGACCGAAGCGAGGAACGTGCAATGGGGGCCGATTCAACATAACGGCAGGCTGCATGACCGCGCCAGCTATCGTTACTACTGGACGATACTGCAACGCGCGAAAACCGGCGGCCTGCCCTTGCCGGAGTCTGCGGCGGGCTTACTATGAATGACGTGCGATCCTTGTCCGGCATGCCCGCCCGAGAGTGCACAAAAGGAGACTTTCCCATGAAAAGACTTTCCGCTCTCCTTCTCGCCGCCGGCATGGCGCTGGGCATTTCCGTCGCCCAAGCCGAGACGGCTCCCGCATCCGGCAAATCCAGCAAGCAGGCAAGCCAGAAGCGGACGCAGAAGAAAAGCCAGGCTCAGCCTGCGCCGGCAGCCGCCGCAGCGTCTACCGATGAAGACGACCAGATTCCCGATCTCGCCGGATTGACTGCGACGGAGTATCAATGTGAACTCGGCAATTCGCTCACGATTCATCAAAGTCAAATCGACAACAGCTATATCGCGCTGTACTGGAAGAAACATCTGCATCGCATGAAACGTGTAGAGACCACCACCGGCGCGAACCGTTTCGAGAACAAGAAGCATGGATTGGTGTGGATCGATATTCCCGCCAAGGGCATGCTGCTGGATTCGAAAAAAGGCCAGCAGTTGGCCAATGAATGCAGAAATCCGGAGCGCCTGCGCATGATGGCGAACGTGAACAAATGAGGCTGCCCTAAAGGCGCCCCAGGCAGTACGAAACAACAAATCGAAGCCCGTTTTATTTTCAGTTGAATTGCACCTAAGGAGAGGCCATGTCCCGCAACACCCTGAACACGCTGAAGGAATTCAAGATTTCGGATTCCAAGAAAGGCAAGTTCTATTCGCTGCCCGCATTGGAGAAGAAGCTCGGCGTCAACATTTCCCGTCTGCCGGTATCGATCCGCATCGTGCTGGAATCGGTCCTGCGCAACTGCGACGGCCAGAAAGTCACTGAAGAGCACGTCAAACAACTCGCCAACTGGCAGCCGAATGCCGCGCGCGTCGATGAAATTCCCTTCGTAGTGGCCCGCGTGGTGCTGCAGGACTTCACCGGCGTGCCCCTCCTGGCCGACTTGGCCGCCATGCGCAACGTCGCTTCCAAGCTCGGCAAGAAGCCGAAGAACATCGAACCGCTGGTGCCGGTCGATCTGGTGGTGGATCACTCCGTGCAGATCGATCACTTCCGTGACAAGAAGGCGCTCGACCTGAACATGAAGCTGGAGTTCCAGCGCAACAACGAGCGCTACCAATTCATGAAGTGGGGCATGCAAGCCTTCGACACCTTCGGCGTGGTGCCGCCCGGCTTCGGCATCGTGCACCAAGTTAACCTCGAGTACCTGGCGCGCGGCGTGCACAAGAAGAAGGACGTCTACTATCCCGACACCCTGGTCGGCACGGACTCCCACACCACCATGATCAACGGCATCGGCGTGGTCGGCTGGGGCGTGGGCGGCATCGAGGCTGAAGCCGGCATGCTGGGCCAACCGGTGTACTTCCTGACCCCGGACGTGATCGGCGTCAACCTGACCGGCGCCCTGCGCGAGGGCGTGACCGCCACCGACCTGGTGCTGACCATCACCGAAATGCTGCGCAAGGAAAAAGTGGTCGGCAAGTTTGTCGAATTCTTCGGCGAAGGCACCGCCTCGCTGTCCACTACCGACCGCGCCACCATTGCCAACATGGCTCCGGAATACGGCGCAACCATGGGCTTCTTCCCGGTGGACGAAGCGACCATCGACTACTTCAAGGGCACCGGCCGCAGCAAGGCGGAAATCGACGCGTTCGAATCCTACTTCAAGGCACAGAAACTGTTCGGCATTCCGCGTGCCGGCGACATCGACTACACCAATGTCGTCACGCTCGACCTCGGCACCGTGGCGCCTTCGCTGGCCGGCCCGAAACGTCCGCAGGACCGCATCGAAATCGGCAACGTCAAGTCGACCTTCGCCGACCTGTTCTCCAAACCGGTCGCGGAAAACGGTTTCAACAAGAAGGCTTCCGACCTGGACGCTGTCTACGAGACTTCGGACGGCATCAAGGTCAAGAGCGGTGACGTACTGATCGCTGCCATCACCTCCTGCACCAACACCTCCAACCCGAGCGTGCTGCTGGCTGCCGGCCTCCTGGCCAAGAAGGCAGTGGAAGCGGGCCTGAAGGTCGCGCCGCACATCAAGACTTCGCTGGCTCCCGGTTCGCGCGTGGTCACCAAGTACCTGGAAGAGGCGGGCCTGCTGCCCTACCTGGAGAAGCTGGGCTTCGGCGTCGCCGCCTACGGTTGCACCACCTGTATCGGCAACGCGGGCGACCTGACCGCGCCGATGAACGAAGCGATCGTCAAGAACGACATCGTGGCGGCCGCCGTGCTGTCCGGCAATCGCAACTTCGAAGCGCGCATCCATCCGAACATCCGTGCCAACTTCCTGGCTTCGCCGCCGCTGGTGGTCGCCTACGCCATCGCCGGCAACGTCACCAAGGATCTGATGTCCGAGCCGGTCGGCAAGGGCAAGGGCGGCAAGGATGTTTACCTGGGCGACATCTGGCCGACTTCGCATGAAATCGGCAAGCTGATGAAGCACGCGATGAGCGCCAAGACCTTCAAGGAAAACTACGCCGATGTGAAGGCCAAGCCGGGCAAGCTGTGGGAAGGCATCAAGGGTGTGGCCAAGGGTGACGTCTACAACTGGCCGAAGTCGACCTACATCGCCGAGCCGCCTTTCTTCGAGGACTTCGGCATGGAGCCCAAGGGCGCCGCCACCACCATCGAAAATGCCCGCGCTCTGGGTGTCTTCGGCGACTCGATCACCACCGACCACATTTCGCCGGCCGGTTCGATCAAGGAATCCTCCCCGGCCGGCAAGTGGCTGCTGGAAAAAGGCGTATTGAAGGCCGACTTCAACTCCAACGGCTCGCGCCGCGGCAACCATGAAGTCATGATGCGCGGCACTTTCGCCAACGTGCGCATCAAGAACCTGATGATCCCGGCCAAGCCGGACGGTTCGCGTGTCGAGGGCGGCCTGACCATTCACCAGCCGAGCGGCGAGCAGCTGTCGATCTACGACGCCGCCATGAAGTACATCAATGACGGCGTGCCGACCATGATCTTCGCTGGCGAGGAATACGGCACCGGCTCTTCGCGCGACTGGGCGGCCAAGGGCACCCAGTTGCTGGGCGTGAAGGCGGTGATCGCCCGCTCCTTCGAGCGCATCCACCGTTCCAACCTGGTTGGTATGGGCG
>JAEWBA010000186.1 GCA_023391395.1 Pseudomonadota bacterium | reverse complement strand
GCCGATGTCTTCCGTGCTGGATTGCACTACTGCCGAGCCGTCGGGCAGCAGATGCACGCGCGCTGCGGCAGGACTACGCTTGGCAGGGCGGGTGGCCGACCCCATGCCGAGTCCCACCAACCATTTGCCGTGTCGCATCGAGCCCGGCCGGGGATCGCGCCGATTCCAGTCGAAGCGCTGCGAACCGAGGCGATAGCACTCGCGCAAGGCATTGCTCGAATACGGCAGATTTTTGTCGAGGTCTCGCTCCGCATAATTGAGAAGGCGGAACTGCAACGGATCGATACCCGCCTGATACGCGAGTTCATCCATCGCGCATTCCAGGGCGAACAAGCCGGTGGCTTCGCCGGGCGCGCGCTGGAAAGTGGGTGTGCCGACATTCAGCTTGGCCAAGCGATGAGACGTCGACACATTCTGGCAAGCGTATAACATGCGAGATGCGACTGCCGAGGGTTCGGTCCAATCCTCGATAGCCGACGTATTGTTGATCGTGCGATGCTCCAGCGCCGTCAGTTCTCCCCTCTGCGTGCAGGCGAGCTTGATCGCCTGATCGGTTTGCGGGCGTCCTCCGACCGGCCCGAACAATTGCGGTCGCTCCAGCACGAGCTTGACCGGCCGGCCAGTCTGGCGTGCCGCCATGGCAGCGAGCATGACATGCGACCACGCCGACCCTTTGCCTCCGAAGCCGCCGCCCACGAATAGATTGAGCACACGCACCTGTTCCACAGGAAGTCCGAAGGTCTTGGCGGCGGTCCTGCGCACGCCTGCCACGTACTGCGTCGAATCGTAGAGTGTGAGCCGGTTTCCCTCCCACGTGGCGAGCGTCGCGTGCGGCTCCATGGGGTTGTGGTGTTCCATCGGCGTGGTGTAGGTGCCTACGTGCCGATGGATGGCTTGTTCGGCAGCCTGCGCGACATTGCCGCGGTTCGAATCGGCCTCCGAATCCAGAACCTTGCCCGGCGAGTAGGCCGATTGCTTGGCTTGCTCCATGTTCAGCATGGCCGGCGCCCCGTCATAGTCGATGTGCAGCACGGCCGCTGCTTCCAGTGCTTGCTCCAGGGATTCGGCAACGACGACCGCCACCGGCTGGCCGTTGTAATGCACGCGATTATCTTGCAGCAGTGAGAGCACTCGCCCTTGCGGCGGGTCGACCGCTGCTTTGCCACCTTGCGGCAGCTTCATGGCATTTTTGTAGGTGAGTATCGTCACTACGCCAGGCAGCGCTTCCGCGCGTGTGCTGTCGATGTGGCGGATGCTGCCCTTAGCCACCCGGCTTTGCACCATGACGGCATGCGCCATGCGCGGCAGGGTGAAGTCCGCGGTGTACTTCGCCTTTCCGCAGACTTTCAGCGGGCCGTCTACCCGATCGAGGGGAGCGCCGACATGCTTCATGCCATTCCTCCCGCATGGCTAAGCGCGCGAACGACGGAACGGCGCGCTAGCGGGATTTTGAAAGCGTTGTGCCTCTGTCCTTGCGCGCCTTCCAGCAGGATGTCGGCTGCCGCGTGCATCGTTTGTTCGGTCAGCGGCTGGCCGACCAACGCAGCTTCCGCACGCGGCACGCGCCATGGTCGATGCGCCACGCCGCCCAGTGCCAGCCCGGCATCCTGCACCAACCCATTCTCGATATGCAGCGCCGCCGCGACGGATACCAGGGCGAAGGCATAGCTGGCGCGATCGCGCACTTTCAGATAATAGGCATGGGAAGCGAAGTTGGTGCGCGGCAGTTCGACTGCTGTGATCAGCTCGCCCGGAGACAGGTTGGTGTCGCGCTGCGGCGTGTCGCCGGGCAGGCGGTGAAAGTCCTGCATGTCGATCCGCCGTTCGCCTGTTGCGCCTTTCACTAGCACGGTTGCGCGCAAGGCGGCGAGCGCCACGCACATGTCGGAGGGATTGGTGGCGATGCAGGCCTTGCTGGCGCCAAGTATCGCGTGATTGCGGTTGAAGCCGTCGAGCGCGTCGCATCCTGAACCCGGCATACGCTTGTTGCAGTGGCCGAAGCCAGTGTCGTAAAAATAATAGCAGCGGGTCCGCTGCAGCAGGTTGCCGCCGACCGTCGCCATATTACGCAACTGCTGCGAAGCGCCGGCCAAAAGCGCCTGCGTCAGCAAAGGATAGTGCTGGCGCACCAGAGGATGATTGGCAGCGTCGGTATTGAGCGCCATGGCGCCGATGCGCAGGCTACCGTCGGGTAGCTCGGCGATCTCGCTCAGCGGCAGCCGGCTCACGTCGATCAAGGCATGAGGCGTCATGACGCCGCCTTTCATCAGATCGAGCAGGTTTGTTCCGCCTCCGATAAAGGCGGCATCCGGATCCTGGGCCAGTCGCACCGCCTCATCGACAGTCGCGGCGCGATGGTAGCTGAACTCGTTCATGTGCGCCCGCTTCCGCCGGATGACGCAACCGACTCGACCGCCTTCACGATGTTTTCATAGGCGCCGCAGCGACACAGATTGCCGCTCATGCGCTCACGGATCTCGTCCGGCGTGATGGGAATGAAGGTCTTGCGCACATCGGGAGTGACGGCACTGGCTTGACCTTGCTTCACCTCCTCGAGCAAGGCGATCGCCGAACATATCTGGCCCGGTGTGCAGTATCCGCATTGGAAACCATCATGCTCGATGAAGGCGCTTTGCATGGGATGCAGATGCTCGGCTTGGCCAATGCCTTCGATAGTCACGATGGCCTCGCCTTCATGCATGACGGCAAGTGAGAGGCAGGAATTGATACGCCTGCCATTGACGAGCACGGTGCAGGCGCCGCACTGACCGCGATCGCATCCTTTCTTCGTGCCCATCAGGCCCAGATGTTCTCGCAAGGCATCGAGCAGCGTTACACGCGGTTCGATCACCAGTTCATGCCGTTCGCCGTTGATCAATAAGCTGACGGTCATCGAAGTCGGCTTGGCAGGTGGACTTTGTTTAACAGGCGTGGTTGCGGAGGCCAGTTCCGGCAGAAACGGCGCGCCGACGAGGGCGCCTGCCGATTGCAGAAATCGCCGCCGATTGAGCCGGACGCCATTTTTCCGATCAGTGCCGGCTGCAGGCATAGGGACGCTGGAAGTGTTTTTCCCCGCGTCTTTCTCGCTCATTAACTAACCGCCCTTCCGGAACTCGTCGACTAACAGGCTACGCTCATTGCGTTGACGAGGAGGCCCTCGGTATTGAGCTATAGACGCCGGCGCCATAAGACGGTTCCTATCGGCGACACAAACAGTTTTTTGAAGATACAAATTCGTGTGCCGAGAGGCATTGATTCCTATGCCTGGAATATTGCGAACGTCAATGCGATCGAATTCCTATTCGCGTAAGGGTGGCGCTAGCTCAAATCAGGTAAAAAATAGCGGTCCAATAAACGGCGGGGCTGGCTCCTCTGTGTCTAATTCCAGTCTCGCTTTAAGTTTTTTGAAAAGCTAGAGATAGGGATAAAGAGAATCCCGACATGGCGCGGCGCATGTTAATTGGCGGCATGGCGGGAAGATTGTTCGCCTCGGCGATTGTGCCTGCGGCGTGGCTTTGCCGCTTGCAAGCGATATGCCGGCATCTCCTTGGGTGAATCCGATGAACGAATATCCACGCCCCCCGTTTCCCACACAACATCAGCCATGGCCAGGCTTGGCCGGCGGCATGACGCCTCGCCCTGATCATGGCGAAAACAGCTACAAGGGGGCTGGACGCCTGCAAGGGCGCAAGGCGCTTATCACTGGCGGAGATTCGGGCATCGGCCGGGCAGCGGCCATTGCCTACGCGCGCGAAGGGGCTGACGTTGCCATAAATTATTTGCCGCCGGAAGAACCGGATGCGCGCGAGGTCGTAGAACTGATACGGGCAGAAGGCCGCAAGGCGGTAACGATTCCCGGCGATATCAAGAGCGAGGCGTTTTGTACTCAGCTGGTGGAAAAGGCGGTACAGGAACTCGGCGGCCTGGACATTTTGGTAAATAATGCCGCCCGCCAGGTATCACAGGAGTCCCTGCTCGACATATCGACTGCGCAGTTCGATGAGACTTTCAAGACCAACGTCTATGCAATGTTCTGGATCACGAAGGCGGCAATTCCACATCTCAAGCCGGGCGCCACGATCATCAATACCACGTCCATCAATGCCTATGATCCCGAGGAAAACATCATCGACTACGCGGCGACCAAAGGCGCAATCATGATATTCACCAAGGGTCTGGC
>JAEWBA010000160.1 GCA_023391395.1 Pseudomonadota bacterium | reverse complement strand
GCGCTGTCGCTGGCCTTCACCGCCAGCGGCATCATCCTGCTCTACCTGTTGTGGGATGCGCGGCCGGTTGAAGGCCAGACGCTGAATGCCACCACCTTCAAGGCCATCATCGACAGCCTGGGCATGGGCGAGTGGACCAACAAAATGCTGTTGACTGTGGTGCTGGTATTCGAGGCGGGCCTGCTGTTTGTCGCGGCCAACACCGGCTTCCTCGGCGGGCCGGCGGTGCTCTCGAACATGGCGGCCGATTCCTGGGTGCCGCACAAGTTCCGCTACCTGTCCACGCGACTGGTGACCCAGAACGGCATTCTTCTGATGGGCATTTCCGCACTGCTGATCCTGTACTGGACCGGCGGCAGCGTGACGCTCTTGGTGGTGCTGTATTCCGTCTCGGTGTTCCTGACCTTCGCCATTTCGCTGTTCGGCCTGTGCCTCTACTGGTGGCGGCATCGCAAGGAATCGCAGCACTGGAAGCGCCGCTTCCTGCTGTCGCTATCCGGGTTCGCAATCTGCGCCGCCATCCTGGCTGTCCTGCTGGTGGAAAAATTCGCCGAGGGCGGCTGGGCTGCCGTACTCATCATCGCCGCCATCGCCGGGCTGTGCATCTATATCCGCAATCACTACCGCGAGACCAAGAACGCCATCCGCATGGTGGACCAGGTGTTCGCCGGCCAGCCGTTCGGACCGAACGACGAGCCGGTGACGCCCGATCCGAACGACCAGACCGCCGTCTTCCTCGTCGGTTCCTCGCGCGGCGGCGGCCTGCATGCACTGCTATGGGTGCAGCGCATGTTCCCCGGCCACTTCAAGAACTTCATCTTCGTCAACGCCCGCACTGTCGACAGCCATGCCTACGGCGGCGAAGGGGCGGTCGAAAAAATGCGTGCCGAGGCGAACGCCACGCTGCAGTATTTCGTCGATTTCTGCCACAGCCACGGCATGGCCTCGGAAGCCTATCTCGGCTTCGGGACCGACGCGGTGAATGAAGTCACCAAGCTGTGTGAAGAGATCAGCAAGGAATACCCGAATTCGATCTTTTTCACCAGCAAACTCATCTTCGAAAACGACAACTGGTTCACCCGTCTGCTGCACAACCAGGCCGCGCTGGCGATTCAGCGGCGGCTGCATTTCGAGAGTTTGCAGATGGTGATATTGCCCATGAAGGTGTAGCTGTACGGCAAGCGATATTGGGATTTGTTCTGGATTAAAGCTGGCTGCCGTGATCAGCATAGGATTGCAACATCTGCCAGCTTAGCTCATCAGGTAGAGCAGTTGATTTGTAATCATCAGGTAGGAGGTTCGAGTCCTTCAGCTGGCACCAGATGACAAGGGTCTGTCGCTTTGCGAGACGACAGGCCTTTTTTTTTGAGTTCAGGAAACGATCAGGATTTTAGCGGCGCGGCGGCTTTTGTTTCGCCAGGAAGGCTTCCACCTCGGCGCGATTCGGAATGCCGGCGCGGCCGCCATGGTGGGTGCACTTGAGCGCCGCTACCCCGGCGGCAAAATGCATCGCCGCTGCCACTCCCATCCCTTCACCCAGCGCCAGTGTATAGGCGCCGTGAAAGACATCGCCAGCGCCAGTGGTATCGACCACATCGACCGCGAAGGACGGCTGAAAGTGCATGCCATTCTCGTCGATCCAGATGATGCCGTGTGCGCCACGCGTCAAGGCTGCCACGCGGCAGCCGAGGGCGCGCACCTTGCGCAAGGCTTCGACGCGCTCGCTGTCGCTGTGGAGCGCATCCTTGCCGCAGAAGGTGGCCAGGCCCGGCTCGGAAAACACGGCATGGTCGACCAGCGGCAAGGTGGCGGCGAAGGCGTCGGCGCTCGCCTTCTCGGCATCGATGACGGTGGGAATGCCGGCCGCGCGTGCCGCCTTGTACAGCGCGCAAGCGCCTTCCACCCAGCGGATGTCGGCCAGCACGGCATCGGTTTCCGGCACTAGTTGCAAGGGTAGCCAGGACGGATCGTCCGGTACGCCGGCGCCGCGAAAATTGACGATGGCCCGTTCACCGTCGCCGGAGACCAGGATGGCCGAGGTCGATGAGCGGGCGCCGGCGAACAGCCGGAAGTGCGTGACATCGACGCCGTACGCGCGCATCTCCGTCTTCATCGTTTCACCGGCGCTGTCCTCGCCGGCGCGTCCCCAATAGGAAACGGAGCCCCCCAGGCGCGCCACTGCGACGGCGGCATTGGCGGCCATGCCGCCGCCGACTTCCAGGTAATCGCTGGCCCGGTATTTCCCGCCCGAGGTGGGCAGCTGGATCACCGGCCAGATCCGGTCGAGGGTGGTATTGCCGAGGCAGATGATGCGTGCGGCCATTGCGTAATCCGAGAGTGACATGCCTGAATCTTACCCGCTGTTGCGGGCAAGGCCGTGCTGCACTTTGCGCAGATACCACAGTAGTCCGGTTGCGACCAGGGCGAGACTGACGCTGTTGCCCAGCCAGAATCCTGCGGCGCCCACCAGCGCCGGCGGGCTATTGCCGAAGACGTTCAGGCCGATCACATAACCGCCGCCCAGGCCGATGCCCCAAAGCGACAGGGCATACATCACGGTCGGGACCACTGCGATCTTGTAGGCGCGCAGCACGAAGGCTGCGCTCACCTGCACGGCATCGAACAACTGGTAAAACGCGATGAAGACGAAGAGCGGCAATGCCGCCGCGATGATGACCGGGTCCGGCGTGTAGGCATGCACGATCAGGCCGCGGCCGATCCAGACCAGGCAACCGAGGATGACCGACAGCAATGCCGCCAGGCCGATGCCGACATTGCCGATGTGGCGCGCTTGTTCCATCCGGCGAGCCCCAAGGGCTTGCGCCACCAAGGTGGCGGTGGCGCTGGCGATCGACAGCGGCAGCATGTAGAGCACGGTGGCGAAGTTGGCCACCACCTGGTGGCCCGCCACCGCGACGTCGCCCAGGCGGGCGATGAACAATGCCATGAAGGCAAAGGCGGTCACTTCGATCAAATAGCTCAGCCCCATCGGGATGCCGAGCTTGAGCAGAGCCACCAGGGCCGCGCGGCGCGGTGCGGCGAAGCCGCTGCCGAAAATCGCAAACGGGTGGTAGGAGGAGCCGCGGCGCAGGATGACGAATGCGGCCAGCGCAGTTCCCCAGGCAATGACGGTGGTTGCCAGGGCACAACCGGGGCCGCCCAGAGCAGGCACTCCAAAGCCGCCGAAAATGAACAGGGCATTGAGCGGAAGTTTGAGCAGCAGGCCGACAACCACGATGGCCATGACCATCTTCGGGCGCCCGAGGGCGGTATTGAGTGCGCCGTAGATGCGGAATCCCATGGTCGCCGGCAAGGCCAGCGCCAGCAGGCGCAGATAGAGCGTTGCCTTCTCGGACAGCTCCGGCGAAGCATCGGCCAGCGCCAGCAAGGGTTGCGGGAAGAGCAGGGCGAGACAGCCCGGAATCGTCAGGAACAAGGCCAGCCAGGCGGCTTGCTTGACCTCGGCGCCGATCTCGCGCAGGCGCCCGGCGCCGAACAACTGGCCGACGATGGGCTGCAGGGCCTGCAGCACG
>JAEWBA010000145.1 GCA_023391395.1 Pseudomonadota bacterium | reverse complement strand
CCGCCCGGGCCGGCGCGAGCCCGGGTTTTCCGCATCGTACGATCGTTACAGCGCTGCGCATGGCTTGCCCGAAGCGGCCGCGCCGCGCCGGATGTTTGCGCGCACGGTGAAAGTGCTGCTCATTTTTGCCGCCGGTGCGGCGCTCGGCCTGGGCGGGGCATGGTGGCTCGACAGGCAGAACGAACCGCCCATGAGCGCCGTGGTCAAGCCGCGAGCCGCCACCCAAGCCCAGCCGGTCCAGCCGGTGCCGACTGCGCCCCTCAGTGCGCGCACCGGCATTCCGCCAAGCGAACTTCCTTATGACGGAAAACTGCCGCACAACGAAGTCGGTGCCTCGAGTGCGGCTGCGGCGCCGTCGTCCGGCTCTTCCGGCGCGGCTCCGACCGCCCCGGCTCTGGCAGAACGCATGCCTCCTCCGCCTGCCGCAATCTCGCCGTCACCCGTGAAAGAGGCAGCCGTTTCCCAGGCGCCGCCGCCCGCGCCGGAAAAGCCAGCCGACGCAAAAGCCGAGCTGCGTGAGCAGGACGGAAGCAAGGCGGCGCCGGCATTGGAAGCCGGAAAGAAGGGCGCGGAAAAGCCGAGCGTCGCCGAACGCCCATCCCGCGAGGAAAAGACGCCGAAGCTGCGGCACTCCGCGTCGGCGGAAAAGAAGGCGGCATCGGCGCCGCGACGGACTTCTTCAGCCAGCAAGGCAGTCAATAATCACGAGATCGAGCGTATGCGTGAAGAGGCCGCGGCAGAGCTAAAAAAAAAGATTGATGCAAGGGCCGAAAAGCCTTCCAGCAACGGTGAAGGGGCCAAAAGCAAACGTGCCGCCCTGGAGCGTTGCGAACGCGTTCCCAGCCTGATTGGGCGCGAGATGTGCAAATGGGAAGCCTGCAACGGGATGTGGGGCAAGAATGGCTGCCCGTCCTTCGAGAAAACGGTGGGCACGTATTAGCCGCCCGCACCGCCTGTGGCGGGCGGTACTTCTCGCGATGAATCTCCGAGCGGCCTGCGGCTATTGCCTGGCGAAGGCCAGCGCATCTTCCAGGCGGTCGTCGCCCCAGAACATTTCGCCGCGCGCGAAGAAGGTGGGCGCGCCGAAAATCCCGAGCTCGCCAGCCCTGGCCGTTTGTTCGCGCAGGCGCAGCTTGTTCTCTTCGGTGGTGGCGGCCGCGATCACGGCTTCCGGATCGCTGGCCAGTCCCTGAAGAGCGCGGCCGACGCACTCGCGATTGTCCACGTCGACATCTTCCACCCAGTTGCTGCGCATGATGCGCCGGCAGAATTCTGCCACCCATGGCTGATCGGCTGCATGCAGGACGACCCGCAAAGGCAGCACCGCAGTGCGCGGAAACACGCTCGGCTTGTTGAAGGCCAGTCCGTACTTGCGTGCCTGGCGCGCCATGTCCTGCCACACGTAGCGGCCCTTTTCCTTCTGTTGCACGAAAGGCGCCTCGGTCCAGCCCAGCTCGCGGAAAATGGGGCCCAGCAGGAAGGGTTTCCATGCCACGGACACGCCGGCCTGCCTGGCCAGCTCCTCGATGCGCATCACGGATAGATAGCTGTAGTTGCTGCCGAAGTCGAACCAGAATTCGACGCGGGATTGTTCGGTGTTTGCTTTCTCGTTCATGACGGACTCCTCAGGTTTCCAATCGTCGCTGCCATTCAATCGAGCACCACCAGGCAGCGTGCTTCGATGCTTTGGCGCAGGGGCGCGTCGGCCGGCGTATTCGGATCGTCGAAGGCGCAGTGCGGCGTCATGCGCGCCGGCTGATCGAAGCGCGAGTCGTAGGTGACGAAGGCCAGCACTTCATCCGGCTGCATTTCGGGAAAGTAATACCACTGGTGACCGCTCGAATGCATGCCGAGATAGATTTCTCCGACCCGGTTCTGATAAATGATATCGGTGGCGACCCAATCGCGTGCGGGGAAGCTGCGCGCATCGCATACCGCAAGCGGGGTATCGATGGCGGGATGGTGGATTGGCCGCCACAGGTTGAGGATGAGAAAGGGCGCGTCGGGGGCGCCTTCGGGAAACACTAGGTCAAGGCGGCGCCGGCCGGATTCTTCCGTGTAGTCGTTGTGTACCCGGCCCAGCGCAGCGGGCTTGGAACCGTCGCCGCTGCGGCCGAAGCCGAGCGGGGGCCGGCCTGGCTCGCGCTTGCGCACCGCGTGATCGAAGCAGACCGCGCGTCGTCCGTCCGTGAGGGCGAGCGCGATGGCTTCCATTTCCCGGTAATACCTGCCGGCCACCTCGTTGGCATCGAGGAAGTCGGTGAGCGAGGAGGGCTCGCGCAGTAGCGTAAATCCGTTCTCCTGCAGGGAAAGCGAGGCTGCTACCTGGCGCCCGTTGCGGATTCGGCTGCTGACCTGCTGGTACTCGCAGTTGCTGGCCTGGACGCCCGGCGGCGGATCGTACATGAGATTGAAGGGCTTCTCGCGCGGCGGTCGCAGGTAGGACAGGGCCGCGTTCACATAGGCGTCGGAAGAGTAGGGCATCGCAACCTCGACATGGAATCCTGGCGCCACCGCCACAAGAAGGCAGGGGCATCGACAGTGCCGAGTATGTTTTTTGCCGACAGGCCCGACAAGCGAGTTTTTCGAATGCCTGGCATGCGCCGGCGACATGCCAGCGATGCGACGCCCAGCGCGACGCTCAGTACGCCGACAGTTCATCCAGCATGGAGCGCGCCTCCTGCACCAGCCATTCGCGCAATGCCTGGACTTCGGCGCGCGGCGCCTCAAAGGCCTCGACCAGCCAGTAGGCGTATTCCTCGATCCTGAATTGCTCGTCGAGCTGCGCTTCGAGCCGCCCATCCTTGATCATGGGCAGCACC
>JAEWBA010000136.1 GCA_023391395.1 Pseudomonadota bacterium | reverse complement strand
CGGCGCGATCACGGTCGGGTACAACACCAGCATCAGCAACTGGAACCCGGTCCAGACCAGCCAGGCATACAGCCACCAGAAATCGCCGGCCTTTTCCATCAACGTCAGGATGACCCATGCCAGCGGCAAGCCGATCACGGCGCCGATCAGCGTGCCCTTGACCAGGTCGGCAACAAAGAGGCGCCGCGTCATCTTGTTGAAGCCGAAGCGTTCTTCCAGGATGAATTGCCGGTAATAGTCGAAGGGCAGTTCAATCGCACCCATGAGCAGGGCGAAGATTGCCAGCAGCGCAAGCTGGTACACCATGCCGCCGCCCGCCGCGGCAAATACCACGGAAGACAGCCATTGCAGTCCGCCGAGCAGGGTGAAGCCGATCAATACCGCGCTGTTGACCAGCAGCGCCACCATGCCGAAGCGCGTCTTGGCGACCGTGTAATCCGCGGCCCTCTGGTGTGCCGAGAGCGGGATTTTCTCGGAAAATTGCGGCGGAACTGCACTACGATGAGAAAGAACATGGCGGATCTGCCGCGAGCCGAGCCAGAAACGGACGGCGACGGTAAGGGCAAGAAAACCGACGAACAAAAGGGAAAACGCAAGTGAAGACATGCTGTGCCTGTGAGAAAATGGCGGATCGCCACGGCCTGCCATCACATGAACGGTGAGCGGCCCTTCAGAGAATACAAATTATGTCACAAGCTTACGAATCACAGACTGGCGCCGAGGCGCAGCTTCGGCCCAACGAATTCAACCTGGTCTGGGTTGACATGGAAATGACGGGACTGGACCCGGACAAGGATCGCATTATCGAAATTGCCGCAGTGGTGACCGATGCCGAACTGAACATTCTGGCGGAAGGACCGGTGTTCGCGATTCATCAAGCCGACGAAATCCTGGACGGGATGGATTCCTGGAACAAGGGTACGCATGGCCGTTCCGGCCTGATCGACCGCGTCAAGGCCTCGACCGTGAATGAGGCGCAGGCCGAAGCGGCATTGATCGAGTTCCTGAAGCGCTATGTACCTGCCGGCAAGTCGCCGATGTGCGGCAACTCGACCTGCCAGGATCGGCGCTTCATGGTGCGCGGCATGCCGAAGCTGGAGGCGTTTTTCCACTATCGCAATCTGGACGTGTCCACCCTGAAGGAATTGTGCCGGCGCTGGAAACCGGAGCTGGCCACCGGCTTCAAGAAGCGCCAGATGCATACGGCGCTGGCCGACATTCTCGAGTCGATCGAGGAACTGCGGTATTACCGCGAACATTTCATCCGCGCCTGAGCTTCAGGGACAGGCCTCGCCGCCTGTTCCTTTCTTATCCTGGCGCCATCGCCGAAAACGGTTCTTGCAAATTTTCATCATGTCTGTTGCCCCCGATTCTTCCCAACCCGAGGCCCAAGAGGCTCCGGATTCCCGCAAGGTGTCGAGCGAACTGATCGCACGTGAGGTAGCGCGGCGGCGCACCTTCGGCATCATTTCCCACCCTGACGCCGGCAAAACCACGCTGACTGAAAAGCTGCTGCTGTTCTCCGGCGCCATCCAGCTCGCCGGCACCGTGAAGGCGCGCAAGAGCGGGCGTCACGCGACCTCCGACTGGATGGAAATCGAAAAGCAGCGCGGCATTTCGGTAGCCAGTTCGGTGATGCAGTTCGAATACCGCGAGCACGTGGTCAACCTGCTCGACACGCCGGGCCACCAGGATTTTTCCGAGGATACCTATCGCGTGCTGACGGCGGTCGACTCGGCCCTGATGGTGATCGACGCGGCCAAGGGCGTGGAAGAGCAGACCATCAAGTTGCTCAACGTCTGCCGCATGCGCGACACGCCGATCCTGACCTTCATGAACAAACTGGACCGCGAAACCCGCGATCCGCTGGAATTGCTGGACGAGGTCGAATCGGTGCTGAAGATCCAGTGCGCGCCGGTGACCTGGCCGATCGGCATGGGCAAGAATTTCCGCGGCGTTTATCACTTGCTGCGCGATGAAATCCTCCTGTTCAAAGCAGGCGAGGAGCGTGCCGACCAGGAATTCGAAGTCGTCAAGGGCATGGACAATCCGCGCCTGACCGAGATGTTCCCGATCGAGATGGAGCAGTTGAAGATGGAAGTGGAGCTGGTGCACGGCGCCTCGCATCCCTTCGATCTCGACGCCTTCCTGGCAGGGAAGCAGACACCGGTATTCTTCGGTTCGGCGATCAACAACTTCGGCGTGCGCGAAATCCTGAATGCCTTGCTCGATTGGGCGCCGGCGCCGCGTTCGCGCGATGCCACCGTGCGCGCGGTCGAACCTACCGAGACGCCGTTCTCGGGCTTCGTGTTCAAGATCCAGGCCAACATGGATCCGGCGCACCGCGACCGCATTGCCTTCTTGCGCGTGTGTTCCGGACGCTTCGAGCGCGGCATGAAGATCAAGCACCTGCGCCTGAACCGCGAGATCAAGGTGTCCTCCGTGGTGACCTTCATGGCTTCCAGCCGCGAGCAGGTCGAGGAAGCCTATGCCGGCGACATCATCGGCTTGCCGAATCACGGCAACATGCAGATTGGCGACAGTTTTTCCGAAGGCGAACTGTTGCAGTTCACCGGCATTCCGTATTTCGCCCCGGACTTCTTCCGCTCGGTGCGTATCCGCAATCCCTTGAAGATCAAGCAATTGCACAAGGGCCTGCAACAGCTTGGCGAAGAGGGCGCGGTGCAGGTGTTCAAGCCGGTCCACGGCGGTGACATGATCCTGGGCGCGGTCGGAGTGCTGCAGTTCGAGGTGGTGGCAAGCCGACTGAAGAATGAGTACGGCGTCGATGCGGTTTTTGAGGGCACCAGTGTCAGCAGCGCGCGCTGGATTTCGTGCGAAGACAAGCGCATGCTGGCCGACTTCGAGAAATCTTCCGCGGGCGGCAATATCGCCATTGATGCGGCCGGCAACATGGCCTACCTCGCCACTTCCGGCGTCAACCTGAAGCTCACGCAGGAACGCTGGCCCGGCATTACTTTCCATTCGACGCGCGAACACGCCGCACGGCTCTAAGAGTTGTCAGCGCAGTAAGCGGCTGCCGATGCTGACCAACGGTCCGGCATCGGCGGCGATTTGCATCGGCCTCCGACTTCCTTGCACTATCGCAGGCGGCTCGCCAGCGGCTTGGCGTTTGTGCTACATCAAGGGTGGCAGGACGCCACATCCTATACTCACGCAACGCTTTTCAAGCGCACGCATCTTGCGGAAGCTGTTCCCGCATTTCCCATACGTTCGACGAATATCCGTATTCAGCAATGACTGGATCCAAGGAACGCTTATGCTGACTACCACTTATTCACTGATCACCATCGCTAACGAACAAAACATGATGCGGCGCACCTTGCGCAAGCTGCAGCAATACATCCAGCATACCTGGCAGGAGTTGCACAATATTGATTTCGGCAAGCTGGAGCATGCCTTCTCCAGGCTCCGTCAGTTCGACCAGGCGTTCCATGAGCGCAAGGTCGAGCTCTACCTCATTCCCCGCATCCGGCTTGCAAGCAACGAAGCCGATTCGCTGCTGGCAGAACTCGATGCCTTGAGCGTGAGCGCTTCCAAGATACTTGCAACGGTGGGAGAAAATCTGACGCGCCGCGCACGCGAGGGCAGCATGCTGGTCGACGAGTTGTGTCGAGCGATGGACTTGTATTGTCAAAAACTGCTGACGCGCTTGATGCGCGAGGAAGCCGAGTTGCTTCCTATTGCGCGCCGGCTGTTCTCGGTCGAGGAATGGTTCTCG
>JAEWBA010000135.1 GCA_023391395.1 Pseudomonadota bacterium | reverse complement strand
CGTTGCGCGCCTTCCACATCGATGAGTGGATCGTCGCCGACGTAGAGCGTGTCTTCCGGAGCTACTTCCAGCGCATGGCAGGCAGCCAGAAAGATGGCCGGATCCGGCTTGGCGACGCCGAAGCTGTGGGCGGCGAGCGAAGCATCGAAGTAGCGGGCCAGTCCGATGGCTTCCAGATCGGCAACGCCATTCGACACCGAACCCAGTGCCAGCCGTTCCTGCAGGCGCGTCAATACCGGTTCCACATCCGCGAAGGGGGTCACGGCATTGCGCGCGGCGGAGAAGATCGCCATCGCCAGATCGACCTTGGCGAGGTCTTCGCCGACATGCGTGAATGCCTCGATCAGCCCGGCGTGTCGCAACGCGTGCAGATTGAGGTGGAAATGCGGGTTTTGCTCGAGCAAGGCCATGCGGCGCTCGCGCAGGCTTTCAACCGTGAATTCACGTGCCACCACAGGCGCGTGCAGTTTCAGCCAATCATAGAGCTCGGCTTCGGCACGCTTGATGACCGGAACGATGGGCCAGAGCGTGTCGTCGAGATCGAACAGGATGGCTTTGATGGGACGCATGTTTGCCAGAGGAGAAGCTACCAAGCCCGCCAAGCTGTAACGGGCCTTGGAATTATGGTCTAATTCGCAGCATGTTGCCCGCCCAGTCCTCTTCTCCGCCACGCGAGTTCCGTACGGTTGCCATCGTCGGCAAGTACATGGCTGTCGGCATCGAGCGGTCCCTGACCGAGATTGCAGACTTTTTGCAGGCCGGCGGCCGGCATGTGGTGTTCGAGGCTGAAACCGCCCAGAACATGGATCTCGGCCGTGCGAGCACGATGACGCCCGAGGAAATTGGGCGCCATGCGGACTTGGCGATCGTGGTCGGCGGCGACGGCACCATGCTGGGCATTGCGCGTCAGCTTGCGCCGCACAATGTGCCGCTGATCGGGATCAATCAGGGCCGCCTGGGCTTCATGACCGATATTCCGCAGGAAGGCATGATCCCGGTGCTGGCCGATATGCTGGACGGCAAGCTCGAATCCGAGCAGCGCAGCATGCTGGAAGGCTGCGTGGTGCGCGATGGTGCCACGATCTTCCGTGCGCTTGCCTTCAACGATGTGGTGGTGTCGCGCGGTCCCGGCTCCGGCATGGCCGAGCTACAGGTCGAGGTAGATGGCCATTTCATGTACAACCAGCGCTCCGACGGCCTGATCGTGGCCACACCCACCGGCTCCACCGCCTACGCCCTGTCGGCCGGCGGGCCGCTCCTGCATCCCAGGCTGAGCGGCATCGTGCTGGTGCCGATCGCGCCGCATGCCTTGTCGAACCGCCCCATCGTCATCCCCGATACCGGCGAGATCATCATCGAGATCATGGGTGGACGCGACATCACCGTCAACTTCGACATGCAGTCGCTGGCCAGCCTGCAGCACCACGACCGCATCGTGGTGCGCCGCTCCGCCCATGTGATCACCTTCCTGCATCCCCAGGGATGGAGCTATTACGATACCCTGCGCGAGAAGCTGCACTGGCACGAATATCCCTCCGCCGAAGGGCGGCTAAAATAGCGCCCCGTTCCCGGCTTGCCAAGCACACAAACAATCACCATGCTGCGCACACTTTCCATACGCGATTTCGTGATCGTCGATGCGATCGAGCTCGACTTTGCGCCCGGTTTCTCCGTGTTCACGGGAGAAACCGGCGCCGGCAAGTCGATCCTGATCGATGCCCTGGCATTGGCTCTGGGCGGGCGGGGAGATGCCAGCGTGGTGCGCGAGGGCGCCGCCAAGGCTGACATCAGCGCGGAGTTTTCCACCAATGCCGAATCCGAGGCCTGGCTTGCCGCCAACGAGTTCGCCAGCGAGGACGGCGGCATATTGCTGCGGCGCGTGATCGACAATGCCGGGCGTTCCAAGGGTTTTATCAACGGCATCGCCGCTACCGCGGCCCAATTGCGTGAACTGGGCGAGATGCTGGTCGACATTCATGGACAGCATGCTCATCAATCTCTGCTCAAGGCGGAAGCGCAGCGTGCGTTGCTCGACGGTCAGGCCGGTCTGACGGAAGACGCAAAGGCGGTGGCCGCAGCCTACAGGGCATGGCGGGCCTTGGCGAAGCAGCGCCAGGAATTCGAGACCAATGCCCGCAACGTGATGCTGGAACGGGAGCGCCTGGAATGGCAGGTCGGCGAACTGGAAAAGCTGGCGGTCAAGCCGGGCGAATGGGATGAGGTCAGCAACGAGCATAGTCGGCTGTCCCATGCCGCCAGCCTGATCGAGGGCGCTCAGGAAGCGCTGGCGGTGATCTCGGAATCCGATAGCCCGATGCTGTCGCAACTGTCTTCACTCACGCAAAAGCTGGGCAAACTGGCCGACATCGATGCCGCGCTGAAACCGGTGCTGGAAGCGCTGGAGCCGGCGGCCATCCAATTGCAGGAAGCGGTATATGCCTTGAACGATTACCTCGACCGGGTCGAGCTGGATCCGGAACGCCTGCAGGAGGTCGAAGCGCGGGTCGAGGCAATCCATTCGACGGCGCGCAAGTTCCATGTCGCGCCCGACGATCTGCCGCAGGAATTTGCGGCGCTGTCGGCGCAGCTCCGGCAACTGGCGGATGCCACCAATCTGGACGCCTTGCGGGAAAAAGAAGAAGCATTGCGGGTCACGTACATGAACACCGCGCAAAAGCTGTCCAAGGCGCGTGCCAAGGCAGCCAAAACCCTAGGCCAGGCGGTGACGGCAGCCATGCAGGAATTGAGCATGGCCGGCGGCCGCTTCGAAGTTGCCCTGCGTCCCGGCGAACCGGCCGCCTATGGGCTGGAGCAGGTCGAATTCCTGGTTGCCGGCCACGCCGGGACGGAGCCCCGTGCGCTGGCCAAGGTCGCGTCCGGCGGCGAGCTGGCCCGCATCTCGCTGGCGATCTCCGTCATCGCATCGAGCGCAACCGCAACGCCCACCCTGATCTTCGACGAAGTCGACAGCGGCATCGGCGGCGGTGTTGCCGAAGTGGTAGGACGTCTGTTGAAGCGCCTCGGTCATGATCGGCAGGTGTTGTGCGTCACCCATTTGCCGCAGGTGGCAAGCCAGGCGAATCAGCATTACCAGGTCAGCAAGGCCGATGCCGGCGGCCGCACCGTGTCGCGCATCGAGGTGCTGGATGCCCGGGCGCGGGTCGAAGAAGTGGCGCGCATGCTGGGGGGGCTGGAAATCACGGCCACCACGCGCAAGCATGCCCGTGAATTGCTGGCGTCGTAGCCACGCCGACGCCGGGTCCCCGCATGAATTTTCGTTCCGAACCGCCACGCAAGGCCGGCATCCAGGGTAGAACCGGAGTGCTGCTCGTCAATCTCGGCACACCGGACGCGCCCACCGCCTCCGCGCTGCGCCGCTACCTGAAGCAGTTCCTGTCTGACCCGCGGGTCGTGGAAATCCCCAAGCTCGCCTGGTGGCCGATCCTGTACGGCCTGATCCTGCCGCTACGCTCCAGTAAGTCGGCGCAGAAGTACGCTTCCATCTGGAGCGACGACGGTTCGCCGCTCAGGGTCTATACCGAAAAGCAGACGCTGCTACTGGACCGTGCTCTCGAACAGCGCGGCCATGACCTGCGGGTCGCCTATGCCATGCGCTACGGGAATCCGTCCCTGCCCACGGTGCTGGACCGGCTAAAGGCCGAGGGCTGCGACCGCATCCTGGTCCTGCCTCTTTATCCGCAGTACTCGGGCACTACCACTGCCTCCGCTTTCGATGCCGTGTTCGGCCATTTCGGACAGGTCCGCAACGTGCCGGAACTGCGCCTGGTGAAGGATTTCCATGACCACCCGGCCTATATCGAGGCACTGAAGCAGTCGGTACTGCGTTCCTGGGCGGCCAATGGCTGGCCCGACAAGCTGGTGCTCAGCTTCCACGGTGTGCCCAAGCGCGTCATAGACCGAGGCGATCCCTATCAGGAACAATGCCTGAAAACGGCGCGCCTGCTGGCGGCACGGCTGGGCTTGGAGGCCGAGCAGTATGCGGTGACTTTCCAGTCGCGTTTCGGCAAGGCGGAATGGCTGCAGCCCTATACTGAGCCGACGCTGGTGAAGTTTGCCAAGGCCGGCGTGGGCCGGGTCGATGTGCTTTGCCCCGGTTTTCCTGCCGACTGCCTGGAAACCCTGGAAGAAATCGCCATGGAAGGGCGGCGTGCCTTTCTTTCGGCGGGGGGCAAGGTGTTCCACTACATACCGGCCCTGAACGAGGATACGGCCTGGATTGCGGCTCTGGCCGATATCGCCGAACGGCAGCTTGGCGGCTGGCACGCCCTGAGCGCGCCTTCCGACCCGTATTAGAGCTCGCTGGCTGCGTCACGGATGCGCAATCTTGCCGGCGCGATCATGTTTGCCGCTGCTCAAGGTCGGCATTCCGAACTGAAACATAATGGCGCGAGTTTCCCCTCTTGAAAAAGCCGGGCCACGCCCCAATTAAGCGACTATTGAACATAAGTCACTGTTTGCTGGAGATTTTTTGTGATGCAGAACGAAGATAAGATGCAGGATCAGACGACCAAGGCCCAGGCGGCCGAGGAAGCAGTCGCGGCCCAGGGAGGCGCGGGACAGGCGCCGGAAGCCGCCGCTCAGGCACCGGCCGAATCCGGCCTGGAGCAGAAACTGGCCGCTGCCGAAGCCAAGGT
>JAEWBA010000133.1 GCA_023391395.1 Pseudomonadota bacterium | reverse complement strand
TGGCGTTCGATGGCGACAGGTGGTCGGTGGTGATGTTGTCGCCCAATACCGCCAGCGGGCGCATGGCCTTGAGCGTGCGCTCGCCGGCCAGCGCGCCTTCCCAGTAGGGGGGACGGCGGATATAGGTGGACATCGGGCGCCAGTCATAGAGTGGGCTGACCGCTTCGCCCTTGCCCTCCTGGCGGGCGAACATCGGGAAGTAAACCTTGTTGAACTGTTCCGGCTTGACACTTGCCTTCACGATCGCATCGATTTCTTCGTCGGACGGCCACAGGTCCTTCAGCAGGATCGGCTTGCCACCGGCATCGGTGCCGAAGGCATCCCGCTCGATATCGAAACGGATGGTCCCGGCGAGCGCATAGGCGACTACCAGCGGCGGCGAGGCCAAGAAGGCCTGCTTGGCATAGGGGTGGATGCGGCCGTCGAAGTTGCGGTTGCCGGACAAGACCGCCACCGAATACAGATCGCGATCGATGATCTCCTGTTGGATCTTGGGATCGAGCGCGCCCGACATGCCGTTGCAGGTGGTGCAGGCAAAGGCGACGATGCCGAAACCGAGCTTTTCCAGTTCATCTTTCAGGCCGGCTTCTTCGAGGTAGAGCGCCACCGCCTTCGAGCCGGGCGCCAGTGAGGACTTCACCCAGGGCTTGCGTACCAGACCCAGCCGGTTCGCGTTGCGCGCCAACAGGGCTGCCGCGATCACGTTGCGTGGATTGCTGGTATTGGTGCAACTGGTGATGGCGGCGATGATGACCGCGCCGTCCGGCATCTGGCCGGGCACTTCTTCCCACTGGCCGGCAATGCCCTTGGCCGCCAGATCGGTCGTGGCGACGCGCGCATGCGGATTGGAAGGGCCGGCCATGTTGCGCACCACGGAGGACAGATCAAACTTCAGGCTGCGTTCGTACTGCGCCGTCTTCAGCGTATCGGCCCACAGGCCGGCTTCCTTGGCATAGGCTTCCACCAGGCGGACCTGTTCCTCGGTGCGGCCGGTGAGCTTCAGGTAATCGAGGGTTTGCTGGTCGATGGCGAACATCGCCGCCGTGGCGCCGTACTCGGGCGCCATGTTGGAGATAGTGGCGCGATCGCCCAAGGTCAGCGACGCCGCTCCCTCGCCGTGAAATTCCAGATAGGCGCCGACCACCTTGGACTTGCGCAGGAATTCGGTCAAGGCCAGCACGATGTCGGTTGCGGTAATGCCGGGCTGGCGCCTGCCGGTAAGCTCGACGCCGACGATTTCCGGCAAGCGCATCCAGGAGGCACGACCCAGCATCACGTTCTCGGCTTCGAGGCCGCCCACGCCGATGGCGATCACGCCCAGCGCATCGACATGCGGCGTGTGGCTGTCAGTGCCAACGCAGGTGTCGGGAAAGGCCACGCCATCGATCGCGTGGATCACCGGCGACATCTTTTCCAGGTTGATCTGGTGCATGATGCCGTTCCCGGCCGGGATCACGTCCACGTTCTTGAATGCATGCTTGGTCCAGTCGATGAAGTGGAAACGGTCCTCGTTGCGCCTGTCCTCGATGGCGCGATTCTTCTCGAAAGCCTGCGGGTCATAGCCGCCGCATTCCACCGCCAGAGAGTGATCGACGATCAATTGCACCGGCACGACCGGATTGACCTGGGCAGGATCTCCGCCTTGGTCGGCAATGGCATCGCGCAAGCCGGCAAGATCGACCAGCGCGGTCTGGCCGAGGATGTCGTGGCAAACCACGCGTGCCGGGAACCAGGGAAAGTCGCGTTCGCGCTTGCGCTCGACGATCTGCTTCAGGCAGTCCTTCAGGATGGCCGGATCGCAGCGGCGCACCAGATTTTCCGCGTGCACGCGCGCGGTGTAAGGCAGCGTTTCCCAGGCACCCTGCTGGATTTCCTCGACGGCGGCACGCGCATCGAAATAATCCAGGCCGGTGCCAGGCAGAGGTTTGCGGTAGGCGGTGTTCATGTATCGGATCGCTTCAGGTAAAGACATTTATTGCGGAGACGGGGAAGTCCTGCATTGCACGGTGCGATCGTTTGCGCCGTCAATCAGCATGCCCTCGTTTCCCTTGATGAACCATTCGAGCTTTTTCGCGCGGTTCTCGTAGCGGGCACCGGAGGCCGAAAGCGTATGTCGCATCGTCACGCGCTGCCCCTCGTAGCGCAGCGTGATCGGATGGCCGGCCAGAGGGTCGACCGGATAGGCCACGCGGATTCGCAATCCGCCCTCGCAGGCGTAGTGCGCCGCAAAGTAAGCCGGCTTGTCTACGGCGACCGCGCCGCCGCAGACAAGGACTAGCGCGAGCCCGATGGTGCGCAGTTTCATGCCGTAACCGGATTACTTGCGCTTGTTGATCGGCACGAATTTCAGGTCTTCCGGCCCGACGTAGTTCGCGCTCGGACGGATGATCTTGTTGTCGATGCGCTGCTCGATGATGTGCGCCGACCAACCGGAGGTGCGGGCGATCACGAACAACGGCGTGAACATCGCCGTCGGCACACCCATCATGTGATAGGACACGGCGGAGAACCAGTCGAGATTGGGGAACATCTTCTTGATGTCCCACATCACCGTTTCCAGGCGCTCGGCGATGTCGAACATCTTCATCGAGCCGGCATCCTTGGACAGGTTGCGTGCCACTTCCTTGATCACCTTGTTGCGCGGATCGGAAACCGTGTAGACCGGATGGCCGAAGCCGATGATGACTTCCTTGTTCTCGACACGCTTGCGGATGTCGGCCTCGGCCTCGTCCGGATTGTCGTAACGCTTCTGGATATCGAAGGCCACCTCGTTGGCACCGCCATGCTTGGGTCCGCGCAGCGCACCGATGGCGCCGGTGATGGCCGAATACATGTCGGAACCGGTGCCGGCAATTACGCGGCCGGTGAAGGTGGAGGCATTGAATTCATGCTCGGCATACAGGATCAACGAGGTGTGCATCGCCTTGACCCACAGCTCGGACGGTTCCTGGCCATGCAGCAGGTGCAGGAAGTGGCCGCCGATGGAATCGTCGTCGGTTTCCACCTCGATGCGGCGGCCGTTGTGGCTGTAGTGATACCAGTACAGCAGCATGGAGCCGAGCGAAGCCATCAGGCGGTCGGCGATGTCACGCGCGCCGGGAATGTTGTGGTCGTCCTTTTCCGGCAGCACGCAGCCCAGCGCCGAGACACCGGTGCGCATCACGTCCATCGGGTGCGAGGAAGCCGGAAGCCACTCGAGCGCCGCCTTCACGTTCGCGGGCAGTCCGCGCAAAGCCTTCAGCTTGGCCTTGTAGGCCTTTAATTCGGCTTGATTCGGCAGCTTGCCGTGCACCAGCAGGTGAGCGATTTCCTCGAACTCGCAGGCATCGGCCACATCGAGAATGTCATACCCGCGGTAGTGCAGGTCGTTGCCGGTGCGGCCGACCGTGCAGAGTGCGGTATTGCCGGCAGTCACGCCCGACAGTGCAACGGATTTCTTGGGCTTGAAGCCAGCCTGTTGTTCGCTCATGTCTTCTCCTTGATTGAGGATGGGATAGGAGGCGGCATGCCCTGCCGCCCCGCTGATCGGGATTTCACGCATGCGCTCCAGGGCGCAATTTCACTTGCCCTTTTGCTGGGCAAACAGCTCGTCCAGCTTCTGCTCGTAGTCGTGGTAGCCGAGATAATCGTACAGCTCCATGCGGCTCTGCATGGTCGGCACCACGCTCTTCTGGGTGCCTTCGGCGCGCAGCGTCTTGTAGAAGTTCAGCGCCGCCGCATTCATGGCGCGGTAGGCGCCGCAGCAGTAGAGGGCGATATCGACATTGACCGAGCGCAGCTCGTCCAGCGTGAACAGGGGCGTGGAGCCAAATTCGGTAAGGTTGGCGAGAATCGGCACTTTGACCGCCTCGCGCACCTGCTTGTACATCTCGAGCTGGGTGATCGCTTCCGGAAAGATCATGTCGGCCCCGGCTTCGACATAGGCGCAGGCGCGATCAATGGCGGCATTCAAGCCCTCAACCGCGAGTGCGTCGGTACGCGCCATGATGACGAAATTCTCATCGGTACGGGCATCGACAGCAGCCTTGATGCGGTCGACCATTTCTTCCTTGCTCACCACTTCCTTGCCGGGACGGTGGCCGCAGCGCTTGGCCGATACCTGGTCTTCCATGTGCACGGCAGCGACTTCCGCGCGGATCATGCGGCGGATGGTGCGCGCGATGTTGAAGGCGCCACCCCAGCCGGTATCGATATCCACCATCAGCGGCAGCTCG
The DNA here is from genome assembly GCA_023391395.1 of Pseudomonadota bacterium. GTDB lineage: Bacteria > Pseudomonadota > Gammaproteobacteria > Burkholderiales > Burkholderiaceae_D > Noviherbaspirillum. The sequence continues at coordinate 8,044 of JAEWBA010000133.1, read as the reverse complement.
CAGACCTCGGTGATGCGCTGCGCATCGGTCAGTACGTCCTCCATGGTGGAAATGGCCAGGTCCGGCATGCCCAGCGAGTTGGCGGCGACCCCGCCCCCGGACAGGTACACGGCACGGTAACCCGTCTTCTGGGCCATCAGGGCGGTATAGGCGGTAATGGTGCCCACGACTTGCAGCGGGGACTCTTCCTTGACGGCGGCGCGGAACAACGCGCCTCGGGATACTCGACTCATGAATTCACCTTGATTGAAACGTTGCACAGGTTTTGACGCCAGGCATTATTGCAAGTGGCGTGCCACCTGCAAGCCACGGCGAAGAAAGAGGCTGCCACAGAACGGAATGCCATGGAAATTCAGCGGCTTAGACATTTTCCATGCCAAGCCTGCAAACAAGCCCTGTCGCCTTCAGCGTTTCATTGTATGTTACATTTGAAACCACTGAAACGCCAGTTTGAAACATGAATCGTCGCCCCAGCCCTGCGCAACGTGATCCCGACAAGCCGGTCCTGTGGACCGTGTCGATTTCTCGCCTGTCCAGCCTGTTCCGCCACATCACGCTGGAATACGACGACCGCGCCATCATCGAGCCCATCGAACTGGGCTTCGAGGACGCTGTGCGTCATATCCGCAAGCGCCTCGAATCCGAGCATTGCGACGCCGTGATCGCGGCCGGCTCCAATGCCGCCTATCTGAAAAGCCGCCTGTCGCTGCCGGTCGTGGTGGCCAAGGCGAGCGGCTTCGACCTGATGCAGGCCCTGGCCCGCGCGCGCAAGATCTCGCCCGCCATCGGCGTGGTCACCTACCAGGAAACGCTGCCCGAACTGGCCGAGTTCCAGGTGGCGTTTTCGCTCAAGATCGTGCAGCGCACGTATGGCACCGAAGAAGACGCACGCGCCCAGATCAGCGAGCTGAAGGCGGCCGGGATCAAGGCCGTGGTGGGCGCTGGGCTCATCACCGACCTGGCCGAGGAAGCGGGCCTGTCCGGCGTGTTCCTTTATTCCGCCACCTCGATCCGCCAGGCCTTCGAAGACGCGCTGGAAATCGCGCGCTTCACGCGCCTCGAGGCAGCGCGCGAGCGAGTGCATCCGCAGGCCGACAGCCTGCGTGCCAAGCATGGCCTGAACGATCTGCGCGGCGACTCGCCGGCGATGCAGGCGGTACGGCACTCCATCACGCTGTTCGCGAAGTCGCCGGCCACGGTGCTGATCCAGGGCGAAACCGGCACCGGCAAGGAACTGGTCGCGCAAGCGATACACCGCGAAAGCCCGCGCGCGCGAAAGCCTTTCGTCGCCATCAATTGCGGCGCGGTTGCCGAATCGCTGCTGGAATCGGAATTGTTCGGCTACGAGGAAGGCGCCTTCACCGGCTCGCGCCGCGGCGGCCATGCCGGCTTGTTCGAGGCAGCCAATCGCGGCACCCTGTTCCTCGACGAGATCGGCGAGATGCCCCTGCCCCTGCAGACACGCCTGTTGCGCGTGCTGGAAGAAAGAGAAGTAGTGCGCGTCGGCGGCACGCGGCCGATCCCGGTGAACGTGCGCATCATCAGCGCCACGCACTGCGATCTCGACCAGCGCGTGCGCGATGGGCGCTTCCGCGCCGACCTGTTTTATCGCCTGGGGGTGCTGCGGCTGTCGCTCCCTGCGCTGCGCGAACGCAGCGAGGACGTCGCGGATCTGGCCGAATGGTGCCTGAAGAATGCCCTGGCCGCGTTGGGTGTGCGTCCGCACGCCAACCTGCATGCCGAAATACTCGCATGCGCGCCCTTGCTGGCCAGCTATGCCTGGCCAGGAAACGTACGGGAACTACGCAACCTCATGGAAAGAGTGGCGCTCTTCCTCGCCGCTCAACCCTTGCAAGCCTTGTCGCCCAGCTTCGTGCTGTCGCTTGCACCCGAACTGGGCAAGCAGGCGCAAACGCAGGCGCCTGCTCCAATTCCAATGATTGCCGGCGCCTCAGATGGTGAATCGCTTGCCCATGTGCTGGCCCGCTTCGAGGGAAACCGCGAAGCGGCGGCGCGCCATCTCGGCATCAGCCGCACCACCTTGTGGCGCCGCCTGCGTCAGACCGCCCCGAAATGAGTTGCGGCCAAAGCCTCGCTTCTCCACTATCATTGGGGTTTTGAGCACCTCGCCATGTCGAATTCCCCGCCTTCCCGCCCGGACACGCCCTGCGTTGCCGTCTGTTCAACCACCTTCGACGAGGTATGTCGCGGCTGCGGCCGCACGGTCAATGAAGTCGCGCAATGGGTCTTCATGAGCCAGGAAGAAAAGAACAGCGTGTGGGAAAGAATCCTTGCCCAAGGCTATCCCCGCCGCAATTCCTGATGCCGATCTCCGGCCATCGGATCACAGCGCCACACCCGCCAAGGAATCCCGGCGCTTCATCACATTCTCCGCAATAGGGCCTAGCAACCACTGCTCCAGCGTGGTGCGGGGCGCACGCATCAAATCGAACACTTCGGCCACCTGGGCGGCGAATTGCCGGTCATAGATATTCAGCTTGGCTTCGTCGCTCAGGGGAAATGAGCGATTGTTGAAATTAGCGGACGCGAGCGACGCCAGAAAGCGATCGAAGCATGACACATGCATCGATATGCCTGTGGTGTAAGGATTCTCGTGCGCACGCCGCTGGCCGCGCCGACAGCGGCGACTTTTACTTTCAGTCCTCGCGGGCGCCGTCTATGCCCAGTTCGTGGATCTTGCGGGTAATGGTGTTGCGCCCTATGCCCAGGCGGATTGCCGCGTCATTCTTGCGGCCATGAGTGTGTTTCAGCGCAGTCTTGATCAGCGCCGACTCGAACTGGCGGCCGAGCGCATCCATGACTTCAGGGCGGCCGGCGGCCAGCATCTGTGCCGCCTCGCTTTCCAGCATCGAAATCCAGTCGGACTTGCCGTCGTCTCCGCCATTGCCTGCCATGGCCGACATGGCGGGCGGCGTCTGGCCGTCGATGGCGACGGTAGGCGCAAGCTCTGCCGGAGGGGCCGGCATCGCAGCCTGTTCGGTCGACGCGGCCGGATTCGTCACCGGCGCGGCTTGGGCGCTGTCCTGCGTCAGTTCAGGCGGCAAGTCCTTCACTTCGACGGTCTGCCCCGGCGCCATCACCGTGATCCAGTTGCACAAATTCTCCAGTTGTCGCACGTTGCCGGGCAAATTCAGGCCCATCAGGAATTGCAGGGCTGTGTCGGACAGGCGTTTGGCTTCGACGCCGAGCTGCTTGGCGCTTTGCAGGAGGAAGTGGCGCGCCAGCAGTGGAATGTCCTCGCGGCGTTCGCGCAGGCTCGGCAGCCGCAGGCGAATGACATTCAAGCGGTGATACAAGTCCTCCCGGAACAAGCCCTCCTTCACCCGCTGTTCCAGATTCTGATGCGTTGCCGCGATCACGCGAACGTCCGCCTTCAGCGGCTGGTGCCCGCCGACGCGATAGAAGTGACCATCGGAGAGTACGCGCAAAAGACGCGTCTGCAGATCGAAGGGCATGTCGCCTATCTCATCGAGGAACAGGGTCCCGCCTTCGGCCTGCTCGAAACGACCGCGCCGCATCGCCTGCGCGCCGGTGAAAGCGCCCCTCTCGTGCCCGAACAATTCAGACTCCAGCAAGTCCTTGGGAATGGCCGCCGTGTTGAGTGCGATATAGGGCTGCCCGGCGCGCGGGCTGTGCTTGTGCAGCGCGCGTGCCACCAGCTCCTTGCCGGTGCCCGACTCTCCAGTGATCAAGACCGTCACGTTCGATTGCGAGAGACGGCCGATGGCACGGAACACGTCCTGCATGGCCGGCGCCTGGCCCAGGATTTCCGTCGCATCGGCGGCCGCCTGTTCGACCTTGGCTTCGCGCAGGCTTTCCTCCAGCGCACGCCGGATCAGCTCGACCGCCTTGTCGATGTCGAAAGGCTTGGCGAGATATTCGAAGGCGCCTCCCTGAAAAGCGGCAACGGCGGAATCGAGATCGGAAAACGCAGTGATGATGATCACCGGCAGGCCGGGGTGCCTGGCCTTGATCTCCTGCAGCAGCGCCAGGCCGGATTCGCCGGGCATGCGGATGTCGGAGACAAGCACTTGCGGCGTGCCGGTCTGGAGCGCCTCCATCGCATCACGCACATTGGAGAAGCTGCGGGTCGCGAGGTTTTCCCGTGCCAGGGCCTTTTCCAGGACCCAGCGTATCGATTCGTCGTCGTCAACAATCCAGATTGGCTTCATGTTTTGGTTCAGCCTCGTATGCGATCGGCACCTGCATACCGCCTGCTCAAGGCAGCGGTATCAGGATCCGGAAGTCGGTGCAGCCAGGGCGGCTGTCGCACTCGATCACGCCCATGTGCTGCTGCACGAAGGTTTGCGCCAGCGTCAGCCCCAGGCCGCTTCCTCCTTCCCGCCCTGATACCAGCGGATAAAAGATGCGGTCGCGGATTTCGGCCGGTATGCCTGGCCCATTGTCGGCAATATGCAAGTCCAATGCCAGCCTGTAACGCACCTTGGCGATGGTGACCTGCCGCGCCACGCGTGTCTGCAGCACCAGTTCGGCATCGCCAGCCTTGATGCGCGCCTCAAGAACCTGGGCCGCATTGTGCGCAATGTTGAGCACCGCCTGAATCAGCTGTTCCTTGTCGCCGCGGAATTCGGGCACCGACAAATCATAGTCGCGCTTGATCGTCAGACCGTTCGGGAATTCCGCCAGGATCAGGCTGCGTACCCGCTCGCAGACTTCATGGATATTCACGTCGCTGACGATGTGCGGATCACGATGCGGTGCCAGCAGCCGATCGACCAGCGTCTGCAGGCGATCCGCTTCCTTGATGATGACCTGCGTGTATTCGCGCAGCTGCCGGTCGGGAAGTTCGAATTCCAGCAACTGCGCCGCGCCCCGTATACCGCCCAGCGGGTTCTTGATCTCATGCGCCAGGTTGCGGATCAGTTCCTTGTTGGCCTGGCTCTGGTCGAGAATGCGATCCTCGCGGTCCTGCTTCAACTGCTGCACGTTCTCGCGCAGTTCCATCAGTACCGGCATGTCGGGATTATCGAGGGCCGCTACGATCACGTGGACCTGCAAGGCTTCGCGTCCGATGCGCTCCAGGCTCAAGTCCATGCGCTTGTCGGCGAAGCGGTGCTCGCGCGCCTCCTGGAAGATGCCGAGCAGGTCAGCGCCGTTCAGGAACAGCTCGCTCAGGTGTTGGCCGGCCATGGTCTTGAAGGAGCTTTCCAGTAGGTTCTCGGCCGCCGCATTGGCATATGCCACGCGGCTGGCGGAGTCCAGGATGATCACGGCACTGGACAGCAAGTCCAGCCCGTCGAATGAAGTGACGGATGTTTTCACGGGAGTCCGAAAAAGAAAGGCCGCGTGACGCGGCCCCGATACGGCGTGCGTCGTCGTCCCACTTTACTTCAAGTTGCCCAGTTCGCGCCTCAGCGCCTCGATATTTCTTTCGGCGCGATCGATGTCTTCCTTCATGAGGGCCACCCGCTCCTGGTACTTGGCGTAGTTGCGCTCGTCGCCGCGGCGCTCGGGCTCGCCATTGTTGAATTCCTTCTTGAGGTTGGCGAGCTTCTGTTCTTCGGCCTTCATTTCCTCCAGAAGAATCTGCCTGCGGTCATTGTCGCGGACCTTTTGGGTATTGCTGTCGATCTTGGGAAAGTCCGCCGGCGCGGAACTGGTGCGCGCAGCAGTCTGGACCGCCTGCCTTTTCGGCGGTGCCGGGACCATGGTCAGGCCCGGCAGATCGATCCTGCGGCAACCCTTGGTGGCGCCGGTGTTCTTGTATTCCTTTTTGCCGTGCTCATCGACGCACAGAAAAACGTCGGCCTGGGCGTGCGCCTGCCCGGTGGCGGCGAATAAGAGCATGGCGGGAAGTAGTCGCTTCATGACATTTCTTTAGAGAAACAATATGGGGCGCGTACTAGTTTATGATAAGAATCAAGGCATTACAAACCTTGGACGCCTGCCGCGCACCCTTCCGCAACACCGCCACACCCCGCCTTGCAAAAAGAAAGGGCGGGAAGCCTGCGCTCCCGCCCCTTTTGACAAGCCCGGATTGCTTACAGCGAGTAATACATATCGAACTCGATCGGATGCGTGGTCATGCGATAGCGTTGCACTTCCTGCATCTTCAGCTCAAGGTAGGCATCGATCATGGTGTCGCTGAAGACGCCGCCACGGGTCAGGAACTCGCGGTCTTTGTCCAGCGCTTCCAGGGCCTGCTCCAGCGACGAGCAAACGGTCGGGATCTTGGCATCCTCTTCCGGCGGCAGATGGTACAAGTCCTTGGATGCCGGCTCGCCCGGATGAATCTTGTTCTGCACGCCATCCAGGCCTGCCATCAGCAAAGCCGCGAAGCACAGGTAGGGGTTGGCCAGCGGATCGGGGAAGCGCGCTTCGACGCGGCGGCCCTTGGGGTTGGCGACGTGCGGAATGCGGATCGAAGCCGAACGGTTGCGGGCCGAATAGGCCAGCTTCACCGGTGCTTCGAAGCCGGGCACCAGGCGCTTGTAGGAATTGGTGCCCGGGTTGGTGATCGCGTTCAGCGCGCGCGCATGCTTGATGATGCCGCCGATGTAGTACAGCGCGAATTCGGACAGGCCGGCATAGCCGTCGCCCGCGAACAGGTTCTTGCCATCCTTCCAGACCGACTGGTGCACGTGCATGCCGGAACCGTTGTCGCCCACCAGCGGCTTGGGCATGAAGGTCGCGGTCTTGCCGTAGGTATGGGCGACATTCCAGATCACGTACTTCAGGTTCTGCGTCCAGTCGGCGCGCTCGACCAGGGTCGAGAACTTGGTGCCGATTTCGTTCTGGCCGGCGCCCGCCACTTCATGGTGATGCACTTCGACCGGGATGCCCATGGCTTCGAGGATGAGGCACATTTCCGAGCGCATATCCTGGAAGCTGTCGACCGGAGGCACCGGGAAATAGCCGCCCTTGACGGTCGGACGGTGACCGGTGTTGCCACCTTCGATCTCCTTGCCGGTGGACCAGGAAGCTTCTTCGGAGCTGATCTTCACGAAGCAACCGGACATGTCTGCCTGCCAGCGCACGTTGTCGAAGATGAAGAATTCGGGTTCGGGACCGAAGTAGGCGGTGTCGCCCAGGCCCGAAGACTTGAGATAGGCTTCGGCGCGCTTGGCGATGGAGCGCGGGTCGCGGTCATAGCCCTTGCCGTCGGAAGGTTCGATCACGTCGCACTGCATGAATACCGTGGTCTCTTCCATGAAAGGGTCGATGTTGGCCGTATTCGGATCCGGGAACAGCAGCATGTCGGAGGCTTCGATGCCTTTCCAGCCGGCGATGGAGGAACCGTCGAAAGCATGGCCGGATTCGAACTTGTCCATACCGAATTGCGAAACCGGAACGGTCACGTGCTGTTCCTTGCCCCGGGTATCGGCAAAGCGGAAATCGATGAACTTGACTTCATTGTCCTTCACCATCTTCAAGACTTCTGTGGCCGTCTTAGCCATGCGACTCTCCTAAAATATTGCGTGCGAACAGGGGAAATGCGGGTTGGATTCCTGCCTGCTCCGGGAAACAGGCATGCAAAAACACGGGCCGAATGATAGCAGTTTCCATGCCAAGGACTTGTAGGGAGGCAAATGCCACAGGCGTCTACATTCCAGCTCAAGAATGCCCTTTTGCAAGCTTTTTCGAGCCCTGTGGCGAGGGAAGGCTCACCAAAATTGTGCAATGGAGCACATTGAAGCACCATTTCGGTGCAACGCTTGGAAAAAGCATATATAAAGCGCCGTTTTGGTGAAGCACGGCCCATGCGATGAATCTCTATAATGAATCGGTTTGCATCACTCAAATATGAAGGCCTGCGATGAGCAATGACATCCTTGCAAGCGCCCGCCGCCGTGGAGAGGAAGGCCAGCTTCCCTATGCCGGCGCGGTGACCCCGACCGAAGCCTATGCCCTGCTTCAGCAAAACCCGAACGTCAAGCTGGTCGACGAGTTGTGTCGAGCGATGGACTTGTATTGTCAAAAACTGCTGACGCGCTTGATGCGCGAGGAAGCCGAGTTGCTTCCTATTGCGCGCCGGCTGTTCTCGGTCGAGGAATGGTTCTCG
>JAEWBA010000127.1 GCA_023391395.1 Pseudomonadota bacterium | reverse complement strand
GGGCAAGGCTTGCGCCTTGTTCACGGATGGCCGTTTCTCGGGCGGTTCTTCGGGCCTGGTGATCGGTCATGCTTCGCCGGAAGCGGCGGAAGGGGGCGCCATCGGCTTGGTGGAAGAGGGCGACCGGATCGAAATCGATATCCCGGAGCGTCGCATTCATCTGGCAGTCGACCTCGAGACGCTGCAAAAGCGCCGCGCGGCAATGGAAGCCAAGGGCGCTGCAGCCTGGAAGCCGGCCGGCCGGCAACGGGTCGTCTCGCAAGCCTTGCAAGCCTACGCGGCATTGGCAACCTCGGCCGACCGCGGGGCGGTACGCGATATTTCTCAGCTGAAACGCTAGCGTAAGCGCGCAATAAAAAAGCCGGCATCGCCGGCTTTTTTTATACTTGTCGGGGAGATCCCACGATCAAGGAGGCCGCATCATGGCATACAACCGCCGCTCGAAAAATATCACCCAGGGCGTGGCCCGCAGTCCGAACCGCGCGATGTATTACGCACTGGGTTACGAGAAGGAAGATTTCGACAAGCCGATGATCGGCGTGGCCAACGGTCATTCGACGATCACGCCTTGCAATTCCGGCCTGCAGAAGTTGGCCGATATCGCAGTATCGGCGCTCAAGGATGCCGGCGCCAATCCGCAAATCTTCGGCACGCCCACCATTTCCGACGGCATGTCGATGGGCACCGAAGGCATGAAGTTTTCCCTGATCTCGCGCGAGGTGATCGCCGACTGCATCGAGACCGCCGTCAACGGCCAGTGGATGGATGGCTGCGTGGTGATCGGCGGCTGCGACAAGAACATGCCGGGCGGGATGATCGCCATGGCGCGCACCAATGTGCCCAGCATCTATGTCTATGGCGGCACCATCCGTCCCGGCCACTGGAAGGGCAAGGACCTGACCATCGTCTCGGCCTTCGAGGCGGTGGGCGAATTCACGGCCGGGCGCATGTCGCAGGAAGACTTCGACGGCATCGAGCGCAATGCCTGCCCGTCCTCCGGGTCCTGCGGCGGCATGTACACCGCCAACACCATGTCGTCCTCCTTCGAGGCGCTCGGCATGTCGCTGCTGTATTCCTCCACCATGGCCAATCCGGACGACGAAAAGGTGGGTTCCGCCGCCGAATCGGCGCGCGTGCTTGTGGAAGCGGTCAAGCGCGACCTGAAGCCGCGCGACATCATCACCCGCAAGGCTATCGCGAACGCGGGCGCGGGCATCATGGCCACCGGCGGCTCCACCAATGCGGTGCTGCATTACCTGGCCATCGCGCACGCCGCCGAGGTGGAGTGGACGCTGGACGACTTTGAGCGCATGCGCCGGAAGGTGCCGGTCATCTGCGACCTCAAGCCCTCGGGCAAGTACGTCGCCACCGACCTGCACAAGGCGGGCGGCATTCCGCAGGTGATGAAGATCCTGTTGAACGCCGGCCTCTTGCATGGCGACTGCATCACCATCACCGGCCGCACCCTGGCCGAGGAACTGGAGCATGTGCCGGATGTGCCGCGCGCCGACCAGGACGTGATTCGTCCGATCGATCAGGCGCTCTACCAGGAAGGCCACCTGGCGATCCTGAAGGGCAATCTGTCGCCGGAAGGCTGCGTGGCTAAGATCACCGGCTTGAAAAACCCCGTCATCACCGGCCCGGCGCGCGTGTTCGACGACGAGTACACGGCCATGGATGCAATCCTGGGCGACCAGATCAATGCGGGCGACATCCTGGTGCTGCGCTACCTAGGCCCGAAGGGCGCGCCCGGCATGCCGGAAATGCTGGCGCCGACCTCGGCCATCATCGGCAAGGGTCTGGGCGAATCGGTCGGCCTGATCACTGACGGACGCTTCTCGGGCGGCACCTGGGGCATGGTGGTCGGTCACGTGGCGCCGGAAGCCTATGCCGGCGGCACCATCGCGCTGGTGCAGGAAGGCGACAGCATCACCATCGACGCCCACCGGCAATTGATCCAGCTGAATGTGCCGGACGACGAAATCGCCCGCCGCCGCGCCGCCTGGAAGGCGCCGGCGCCGAAGTACACGCGCGGCGTGCTGGCCAAGTTCGCGGCCCTGGCTTCCTCCGCTAGCAAGGGCGCGGTGACCGGCTGAGCCTCGTCTCGCGCCAATGAAAAAGGCCGGATTTGATCCGGCCTTTTTTTGTTTGCTCCCGCCGTGAACATTGCGGCGGGAAATCGGAACGTGCCTACTTCCTGCGCTCGAAGGTTTTGCGCACGCGTTCCTTGCGCGCCTTTTCCAGTTCCTCATTGGCCTTGCGCTTGTCCAGGCCCAGCAGCTTTTCGACGTACTCGAACCAGATAAAGGCCACCCCGAACAGGCCGACGATCCACCACCAGGAGATCTCGGCGAAAGGGCCGATCTCGAAATAGCGCAACGAGGCGAGTGCAACAATGATAATAATGAGCGGCATGATGGATTCCCGGCCGGACTGAAGTCTCGCCACGAAGAATAGGGGCAAACCTTGTGACGGTCAATCGAGCTCATGCGTCCGACATCGCCGCGGCGCACTTTCTCGCTGTTCGCTTTCGTTCTCCCAAAACGGGGTAGAATCCCTGCGTAGTCATTTTGGAGAAGCGAATGAAACGTTCCGTGTTGATTTGCCTGGCTTTGGGATCCCTGGTGTCGAATGCAGCGTTGGCCAATGCCGACCTGGCGAAAGCGAAGAACTGCATGGCCTGCCACGCGGTGGGCAACAAGGTGGTTGGCCCCTCCTACAAGGACATTGCGGCGAAATACGCCGGCCAGAAGGATGCCGAAGATAAGCTGGTGCAGAAGGTGCTGAAGGGTGGCAGCGGTGTCTGGGGCGCGGTTCCCATGCCGGCCAATGCGCAGGTCAACGAAGCCGAGGCGCGCACCCTGGTCAAGTGGATTCTGTCGCTCAAATAGGACTCTGCTGATTTTGGCCGCAATGCTGCGGCCTTCAGCAAAAAAAGCCCCGGTCCTGGCCGGGGCTTTTTATTGGTCCGGCGGCGCCTACTTCACCACCGCGATCTGTTCGCGCTTGCCGCCCTTGAAGGTGTAGAGGGTCAGCGTACCATCCTTGATGTCGCCCTTGTTGTCGAAGGCGATCGGGCCGGTGACGCCCTTGTAGTGAATCTTCGCCAGCACCGGCAGGTACTTGGCGGGCTCCACCGAATCGGCCTGCTTCATGGCCTCAGCCATGACCATGGTCGCGTCGTACACGTAAGGCGCGTACAACTGGACCTCGGCATTGAATTTCTTCTTGAAGGCCGCCTTGAAGTCCTCCAGGCCTTTCTTCTGCTCGTCCTGCACACCGCCGGCTTCGGCGCAAACCACTTGGCCTTCGCCCAGTGCGTCGCCGGCCAGCTTGGGCAGGGCGGTGGTGCACAGCCCGTCGCCGCCCATCAGCTTGGCATTGATGCCGAGTGCCTTCATCTGCCGCTTCATCGGGCCGCCCACGGCATCCATGCCACCGAAGAAGACCACATCGGGATTCTTGGCCTTGATCGCGGTCAGGATGGCATTGAAGTCGGTCGCCTTGTCGGTGGTGTATTGCTGGCTGACGATTTGCACGCCCTTGCTCTTCGCGCCCTTCATGAATTCCTCGGCCACGCCCTGACCGTAGGCGGTGCGGTCGTCGATGACTGCCACTTTCTTGGCGCCCAGCTGTTCGGCGGCGTAGCGGCCGAGCGTGCCGCCCAACTGGCTGTCGTTGGCCACCACGCGGAAAGTGGTCTTGAAGTTCTGCAGGGTGTATTTCGGGTTGGTCGCGGAGGGGGAAATCTGCGGAATGCCGGCATTGCTGTAGATCCGCGACGCCGGGATGGTGGTGCCCGAGTTCAGGTCGCCGATGACGCCATTGACCTTAGCATCGACCAGCTTTTGCGCGGCAGCCGTACCCTGTTTGGGATCGGAGGCGTCATCCTCGGACAGCAGCTCGAATTTCACCTTCTTGCCGCCGATGACCATGCCCTTGGCGTTCAACTCATCGATCGCCATGCGCGCGCCCATTTCATTGTCCTTGCCGAGGTGGGCATTGGGCCCGGAAAGCGGGGCGACGTGGCCGATCTTCACGATCTGTTCCTGGGCGCTGGCCGTACCGGGCAGCGCGAAGGCTAATGCGGCGACAATCGGAATCAATCTGGTAGTGAACAGCATAAAAA
>JAEWBA010000098.1 GCA_023391395.1 Pseudomonadota bacterium | reverse complement strand
GTGTAGCGCAGTACGTCGCGCTCGGCAATGCTGGCTTGCAGTGAGAACCGGTTCACGCCCCTTGTTTCGTCGATTATGCTGCGGGCGCTTCGCTGCGATGCTTGGCGGCGTCTTCCTTCTGCACGGCCTTCATCATCGGCGACGGCGCGGTTTCAGCCTTCTTCATCTTCACGGTGAGGTGACGCAGAACGGCATCGTTGAAGCGGAAGCCGGTTTCGAGTTCAGCCAGGGTCTCGTTGTCGCACTCGATGTTGAGGCAGACGTAATGGGCCTTGGCGAGCTTCTGGATCATGTAAGCCATCTGGCGACGACCCCAGTCTTCGACACGGTGCACCTTGCCGCCGCGCTCGGTGATGATGCCCTTGTAGCGCTCGATCATGGCGGGCACTTGCTCGCTCTGATCCGGATGCACGATAAAAACGATTTCATAATGACGCATGTAATCTCCTTTGGACGGATTGAAAAATCGCCCACCCCGGCGTCAAGACGGGTGTGGGAAGAGGAAAGCCCAAGATAATAACCTGAAAAAGGGGAATTCTCAATGCTTTCAAACGCTTATCGGTGCAAGGCTAAGCCGCTCACCAAGCGGCGCCAATACGCAAAAAGGCTCTCGGCTCTGGCCTGCATAGGCGAACGAGCTTGCAAATTGCGGTTTACTGTATAAAAATACAGGCTGTTCGCATGCACAGAGGTTCGACATCGCGCCATGATCAAGCTCACCGCCCGCCAGGAGCAAATCCTCAACCTGATCAAGGAAGCCATTGAAAACACCGGCTTCCCTCCTACCCGCGCCGAGATCGCCGCCGAACTCGGTTTCCGCTCGGCGAATGCGGCGGAAGAGCATTTGCAGGCTTTGGCGCGCAAGGGCGCGATCGAAATTTCGCCCGGCACCTCGCGCGGCATCCGTCTGCTCGACATGGCTTCCGGCTCGCCGGCCCGCACCAGCGGCCGGCAGATGGCCCTGCCCCACCCGGCCCTGATGCAACTCAGCCTGCCGCTGGTCGGCCGCGTGGCAGCCGGTTCTCCCATCCTGGCGCAGGAACATATCGACACCACCTACCATGTCGATCCCGCCATGTTTTCCGCCAAGCCGGACTACCTGCTGAAGGTGCGCGGGATGTCGATGCGCGACGCCGGCATCCTCGATGGCGACCTGTTGGCGGTGAAGAAGGCCGATTCGGCAAGAAATGGCCAGATCATCGTGGCCCGCCTGGACGACGAGGTGACCGTCAAGCGCTACCACAAGTCGGGCTCAGTGATTGAACTCCTGCCCGAGAACCCGGACTTCGAGGCGATCAGAGTGGACTCTCGGCACGAGGGATTTGCTCTGGAAGGCCTGGCGGTCGGCCTGGTGCGCGCCTGGAGCTGATGCAATCTCAGTCACGGCGTCCGGTCTTGCGCAGAATGTGATGCGCGATGCCGCGCAGGATGTTCACTTCCTCGGTCTCCAGCCCGCTCCGCGAGAACAAGCGTTTCAGGCGCGGCATCAGTTTCTTCGGATTGTCGGGGTCCAGAAAATCGATCGCCACCAGGGCCTGTTCCAGATGGGCGTACATGCCCTCGATTTGCGCAATGCCGGCGGCCTCGCCCTGGAAACCTACCGGTGACGGCGGCAAGGCGTCGCCCTCCTCCGCCTGGCGGCATTCGTAAGCCAGTACCTGAACCGCCTGCGCCAGATTCAGCGAGGAATAGTGCGGATTGGCGGGAATCTGGATGAGCGCATTGCAACGCTCGACCACTTCATTGGGCAATCCATAACGTTCGCTGCCAAACACCAGAGCGAGATTCAGGCCGGCGTCGGCCGTGGCTTGCGCGGCAAGCGCACGCGGTGTCAGCACCGGCGGGGAAAATTCGCGCAGGCGCGCGCTCAGGGCCGCCGCGAAATTGCATCCCTGCAGCGCTTCCTCGATGGATGTCACAACTCGGGTGCGCTCGAGAACATCCTGCGCGCCGCTGGCGAAGGCGATCGCTTCCTCGGTTGCGGCGGCGTCCGGAAAACGCGGATTGACCAGGACCAGTTCGGAAAATCCCATGGTTTTCATGGCACGCGCCGCGGCGCCGATATTGCCGGGATGACTGGTATGCACCAGCACGAAGCGCAGGCGTTGAAAGAGCGGAATGCGAGATGAAGTGCGGGAGTCGGGCTGGTTCATTTAAAATAGCGGGATTCTGCGGCAGCTAAGCACTACTGTTGGACGAGGAGACGGTTGAAACCGCCCTCACAGTGTAGCCGGCCTTGCCGCATCGTTCATTAATCCATTTCCTGTGGCTTCGGACGCCGGCAGCGCTGCCGCGACGACGCTGCGATTTTATCGGAATCCGTATGCATCCCATGGTCAATACGGCAGTCAAAGCCGCCCGCCGCGCTGCCGCCATAATCAACCGCGCCTCCTTCGACATCGACCGCGTCAAAGTCAGCGAAAAGCGTCGCAACGATTTCGTGACCGAAGTCGACCAGGCCGCCGAACAAGCCATCATCGATGTTCTTAAGACCGCCTATCCCGACCACGCCATCCTGGCAGAGGAATCGGGCCCGTCCAGCAACCTGCACGACGAGAGCGAAAACGTGTGGATCATCGATCCGCTCGATGGCACTACCAATTTCATCCACGGCTTTCCGACGTATTGCGTTTCAATCGCCCTACGCCAGCGCGGCCAGATCACGCAGGCCGTGGTCTACGACCCCAACCGTAACGACTTGTTTACCGCCACTAAGGGGGCGGGCGCCTATCTGAACGAGAAGCGCATCCGCGTCAGCCGTCGCGACAAGATGGCCGAAGCCCTGATCGGCACCGGCTTCCCTTTCCGCGATACGGACGGCCTGGACGAATACCTGAAGATGTTCCGCATCATGACCGAGAAGTGTGCCGGCCTGCGTCGGCCCGGCGCAGCCGCGCTGGATCTTGCCTACGTGGCGGCAGGCCGCCTCGACGGCTTTTTTGAGAAAGGCCTGCAGCCGTGGGATGTGGCGGCAGGTTCGCTGCTCATCACCGAGGCAGGCGGCATTGTCGGCGACTTTTCGGGTGAGTCGGATTATCTGTTCAACGGCGACGTCATCGCCGGCACGCCGAAGA
>JAEWBA010000030.1 GCA_023391395.1 Pseudomonadota bacterium | reverse complement strand
CGATATCGATGCGCCCGGACAGGATCTTGTGCAGCGGGCATTTGTTGGCGATTTCGGTCAGCCGCGTTTTCTCCTCGGCACCGAGATTGCCGATGTAGCGCATACGCCGCGTCAAGCGGTAGCCACCTTCCACGTCCCCATGCTCGATGCGCACGTCTATGTCCTGCAGATCCCAACCCTTGCGTCGGGCGTACAGGGTGACGGTGAGCGCCGTGCAGGCGGCCAGCGATGCCGCCAGCAGGTCGTGCGGCGTGGGGCCGGTGTCTTCGCCGCCGATGCTGGGCGGCTCGTCGGTCAGCACCCGGTGCCGGCCGATCTCAATCACGTGCTGCAACTTGCCTTCTCCGCGATGTGCCCTGACTTCCATGCCTATCCTCCTTGACCACGTTCACCATGCCGCGCCGAGCGCTGCCGTGCGCGTCCCCTGAAGCGGAACCTCACCACTGTCAGTGCATTATCTCCCTGAAAAGGTTCCGGCGCTCTCCCTCACCGAAGCTTTTCCGCTGGCAATTCTTGCAAACCCGGAGCTAGATCAACACGGAGCCACTTCTCGCGCTTCTATACTGAAGCGCTCATCGCTCGCTTCCGGAGGAGTCGAAATGCTTCGTACCCCGCCCGCCGCCTTCGCCGCCGCCGTCCTCGTCTCCCTGCTTACCAGCGCCTGCCGCACTGCGGCGCCACCCGAGCCCCCGGCCCCGCGCAGTGCCGCGCCCTTGCCGGCGGTGGTCGTGCCGTCTACGGCGGCTGCCGCGCAGCCGGGCACGCCGGCACGGGCGGGAAAGACCGAAGTGCTGTGGCTGGGGCAGTCCGCGACGCGGATCACCACGCCGGGCGGCAAGGTCATCGTGATCGACCCTTGGTTGACCACCAATCCCAAGACCCCGGATCGATTCAAGCGCCTGGAAGCGCTGGGCAAGGTGGATCTGATCCTGGTGACCCATGCGCACCCCGATCATTTCGCCGACGCGCCTGCGTTGGCGAAGCTGAACAAGGTCCCGGTCTACGGTCCGGCCGGCTTAAACCAATCGCTGATCACACTCGGCGTGCTGCCGGAGAGCCTGTCACCGCGCTTCGGCAAGGGCGGAACCATTACCCCCTTCGGTCCGGACGGGGTGAAAATCACTGCGGTGCACGCGGAGCACAGCTCGGAACTGTTATGGCGCAATCCTGCCACCGGCAAGGACGAAACCCATGTCGGAGGCGAACCCGTGGGCTTCATCCTGGAGATGGAAAACGGCTTTCGTATCTATCACATGGGAGATACCGCCATGTTCGGCGACATGAGGCTGATCGGCGATTACTACAAGCCTGACCTGGTGCTGGTGCCGATCGGCGGTCATTTCGTGATGAACCCGCGCGATGCGGCAGTGGCCACGCGCGAATTGGTCCGGCCGCGTTACGCCATTCCCGTCCACTACGGCACCGCTCCCCAACTCAAGGGCACGCCCCAGGAATACTCGGACGCGCTCGGCAAGTCGGCAGTGCAGGCGATCGCCATGCAGCCCGGAGAACAGGTAACTTTCTGAGCGCCCGTCGAGCCCTGTCGATCGTCGGCCGGTGCTTGCGACCGCTGTTCTTCCCATCGCTATTGCAGGCATTCATCGAAAAATCTGCACCTTCTCACGATCTTTCGCCCAATTGATATAAAAAACATAATATAGACAAACCAAGCACTCGACGGTGGGTCATAGATGAACGGCCTGCCGCAAGGTCGCAGACCGATGCGACAAGGATGGCGGGCATTCTGGAGCCATCGATGGGCGGAACCAAATCAGGGAGAAGCAAGCCCACCGGCGCAGCGCAGCTTGAACGATTGCGCTTTCTGTCCGGGAACCTGGGGATGCTTTTGCTATGGCCCTTGGCGGCCCTCCTGATCGGCCTGGCCGCCTGGGCCTTCCTCATGTCCAGTCTCGAAGAAGACCGCCGGACCTTGGAGGCGCGCGAGCTGCGCACGGCACAAGTGCTGGCGCAGGTGTATTCCGATCAGCTGTCGCGCACCATCGAATCGATCGATCAGATCATCCTTCACGTGAAATTCGAGTGGCAGTTATCGAAGGGCACGCTGAAACTGGAAGACATACGCGAGATTGGCTTGTTTCCGCCGACCTCGGTCTTTTACGTGGGTATCACCGACCGCAACGGCATATTCTTGACGGGCACGCTGCCCGACGACGAGCGGCGCTCGATCGACCAGGAGGAATATTTCCTGATGCAGAAGAAGGCGATCGGCGATCAGCTCTACATCGGCGCGGCGAACTTCAGTCCTATCGCGAACAGGAATGTGGTGCGCTTCTCGCACCGCCTGCTGGACAACGAAGGAATGTTCAACGGTATCGTCATGGTCTCCGTTGCCCTCCCCTACTTCACCGCGAGTTACGATCCGGCCACCTATGGCCGGTACGGCCTGATGGCGATCATGCGCGGCGACAAGATGCTGCGCGTGGCGCGCATAGGAGATGAAGTCTATCCGCCTGAAAAGAAGGCACTGCTGGACATCCCGGATCTGTCGACCCCACAGGGCAGCCGGCTTCTGGAGGGCCGCTGGTTCGCGGATGGCCGCAGTCGCTACCTGGGCTGGCAAGGGGTCAGCGGCTATCCGCTGATCGCCCTGTCCGGGCGCGATCAGCAGGAAGCCATGGCGCCCTACCTGACGATGCGCCGGGAAACCCTGGAGCAGGCCACATGGGCGACGCTGGCACTGGCCATCTTCGCCCTGATCGGCATGGCCTTGTCGGGACGGCTGGCCTGGCGCAAGTACCAGATCGATCTATCGCGAGCCACGTACCGCATGGCGACCGAAGAAGGCAACGAGGGTTTTTACATCGTCCGCGCCCTGCGCAACAAGGCTGGGACGCTGGTCGACTTCAAGACCATCGATTGCAACCAACGCGGCGCCGAGATGTTCAATCTGCGGCGCGAGGAACTGATCGGCCTGCGCGCTTCCCAGCTGCCGGCCGGCAGCCAGTACGAGCACCTGATCGGCGCCATGCTGCAGGCCATGACGACCGGTTCGCACGAGAGCGAAGTCGAACTGGAGGGAGATGGCGAGACACACCGGCGCTGGATGCACATGAAAGTGGTCCGTTCGGACGGCCACCTGGCGATACGCCTGCGCGACGTCACCGATACCAGGACCCATGTCCAAGAGCTGGAGCGGCGCGGCAACGAGGATGCCCTTACCGGCCTGCCGAACCGCCACTGGGTGCGCAATTTCATTCCCCAAGCCATCGAGCGAGCCAGGGAGAACGGCACCGAACTGGCCATTCTGTTCGTCGACCTGGACGGCTTCAAGGCGGTCAACGACACCATGGGCCATGCCACTGGGGACGAATTGCTGAAAACCGTTGCACGCCGCCTAAAACAGGCGGTGCGTCCGCATGACCACGTGGTGCGCTTGGGCGGGGACGAATTCGTGGTCATCATCGAGAACGTCGCGCACCGCGCCGATGCCGCCCATGTGGCCGAGCGGGTGCTCGATGCATTCCGCGAGGGTTTCCGGTTGTCGCAAGGCGTGCACCGGGTCGGCACTTCGATCGGCATCAGCATTTTTCCACAGGACGGCCAGGATGCCGACACGCTCCTGAAGAACGCCGACATCGCCATGTATTCGGTAAAGACCAGCGGCAAGGGCGACTATCGCTTCTACAACGAAAGTTATTTTGAGGAGCTGCGCGCCCGCCTGGAAAAGGAAACGGAACTGCGCCAGGCCATCGAGCAGGAGCGGTTCGTCATGCACTATCAACCGCGCGTGGACATATCGACCGGCGCAACCTCGAGCATGGAAGCGCTGGTGCGCTGGCAGCATCCCGTGAAGGGCTTGCTGGATCCGCTCGAGTTTGTGCCGCTGGCCGAGGAGACCGGCCTCATCATCGCGCTGGGGGAAATCGTGATCGACAAGGTGTGCGCGCAACTGGCGCACTGGGCGCAAAGCGGTCAGGAACTGGTACCGGTGTCGATCAATGTCTCGCCACGCCAGTTCGCGGAATCCGACATCGTGCGCACATTGGCCACCAGCCTGGCGCACCATCATGTCGATGCGCGGCTGATCGAGATCGAACTGACGGAATCGTCAATGATGGGAAACAGTGAGGAGGTGGCGAGCAGGTTGCGCGCCATCCAGGGAATGGGTATCAAGCTGCTGGTGGACGACTTCGGAACAGGCTATTCCTCGCTGTCGCAGTTGCAGCGGCTCGACTTCGACATGCTGAAGGTGGATCGGTCCTTCACCGCCGAGCTGGAAAAGAACGAACAAGGCAATGTCTTCTTCACTGCCATCGTCACCATGGCCCATGCGCTTGGCATGCGGGTGGTGGCCGAAGGCGTGGAGACAGAAGTGCAGATCCGTATGCTCAAGGCCTTGCGCTGCGACGAAATCCAGGGTTTCTACGTGTCGAAGCCCTTGCCTGCAGCCGCCAGCCAGCCGGTCCTGCCACGCTGGCTGTTTTCCTGGACGACATGAGGCGCCAGGCTACTGCCGCCGGCTCGGGCTGCACATCTGACGCGCCCTTGTGGGGGCATCAGACGCAGCGCCGTTTTCCGCCTGATTAAGCTTGGCCGGCAAAGTAACGCAGCTCGGCTGCCTGGTTCGGCAGACTTGCATCGAAACTGCTCGCCAGGGACAGCAGGTGCTTGCGGGTACGCAGCCTTTCGGCGTCGCTCATGGGCGTTTCCGCAGCCGGCTTGACGGCCAGCAGTGCCGCTACGAAAGCACGGGCGGCCCGGGCCAGGTTGCCAAGATAGTCGCTCGATTGCGCGTTCAGCGGATAAGTTGCGGTAGCATTGGACATTTTTTTACTCCTTCGAAATAACCGGTGCGTCGGTCTTGCTTCGTAGTATGGGCGCTCTGCGTTATAAATCCAATTTCGTTTCCGAATGTTATTCATTCACGTGGGTTATATCTAAAGACCGTTTCACCTATTGCTGACATTCATGCTGCGAATGCGGCGCGCAAAGCCCCATAGAATGGGCCTTCCGGACATCCATGGAAAAAAACATCATGCGAAAGCTCATGCCTGTTTTCCTGCGTCTGTTGTCTTTGCTTGCCGCAATCTGGGGTCTACTAAGTACAACACCCTCATGGGCCGAAGGTCTTGCGGGCTACAAGGCGGATCCGGATTCGGTGACGATCTCTGGTGTTTCTTCGGGCGGCGCCCAGGCCGTGCAGGCACATGTGGCCTATTCCGGCACCTTTCGCGGCGCGGCAGTCTTTGCCGGCACGCCTTACTACTGCGCACAGGGCCAACTGGCCAACTTCGCGCCCTGCGCGCTGAATCCGCACGACATCCCGGTCAAGGCGCTGGCCGAAACCACACGGAATTGGGCGGAACAGGGCTTGATCGACCCGGTCGCGAATTTGCGCAACAGCAAGGTGTACTTGTTCAGCGGCACACGCGATGCGATTGTCCGCCCCGCCGCCATGGATGCCTTGCTGGACTACTACCGCCAATTCGTCCCGGCGGACCGCATCCGTTACGTCAATGACGTGCCGGCGGCCCATGCCTGGGTTTCGCCGCAGGCGGCCGGCGAATGCGGGAAGCAGAAAGCGCCCTATCTGAATCATTGCGATATCGATCCGCAAAAGGATTTTCTCGGCCTGTTCTACGGCGAACTCAAGCCCAAGGCCACGTCGCTGCATGGGCGCCTTATCAGCTTTGACCAGGCCGAATTCATCGACGGCGATGCCGCCCAGATCAGCATGGACCGTCACGCCTGGCTGTTCGTGCCGCCGGCATGCGCGCAAGGCGAAACCTGCCGCCTGCATGTGGCCCTGCATGGCTGCGGGCAGGCGCATGCCGTCATCGGGCAGGCATTCATGCAACAGTCCGGCCTGAATCCCTGGGCCGAGACCAACCGTATTCTGGTGCTCTACCCTCAGGTCAGGCCCTCGCTGATGTCGCCCTTCAATCCCGAAGGCTGCTGGGACTGGTGGGGATATACCGGCTCCCACTATGCGCAGAAAAGCGCGCCGCAATTGCGTGCCATCAAGCGCATGGTGGATCGCCTCACCAGCGGAGCCGGCAAGGGCAAGCCCTAAACCTTTCCCTCCAAGCCGTTTGCCCAATGCGATTGGCTCCAAACGGGAAACAATCCATTTCCTGCCAGCGCCTGTTTCTTTCCTCCGCGCGCTCCTAGACTGCTTCCATCGATTCGCTGACAGCCACAAGCGAATGCAATCGACCGGAGGGGCGTGGCTATCGCCGCGTCCCCGTGAATCACTTTCAGCAGGAGCATGAACATGAACGCAAGAAAAATCCTGGCCGCCCTCGTGATCGCCGGCGGCGCCAGCACCGCCTTTGCCGCCGAAACAGCGGTCCTGGAAGGCCCGAACGCCGTCCCCAACCTGAGCACGCAGACTTCCGGCTCCAGCGTCGGCAAGACCCGTGCCGAAGTCAACGCCGAACTGCGGCAATCGGGCGGCCTGCAATCGCTCAATGGCCCCTACCTGTTCAAGGACAGCGAAACCGCCGCACCGAAGCGTGCCAAGGCCGCGCAACCGGTGAACTCGTCGGAAGCGCCGGTCATCCAGAGCCTGGGCTGATACTTGTCAGGCCCGATACGAGAAACGCCACCGATTACGGTGGCGTTTTCTTTTTGGGCGCACGACCGGACCTGGCAGCTTCACCATTCCTTTTTCATGGCAAAGGCCTGCGCTGCGAAATCGACAAAGCTGCGCACCTTGGGCGGCAAGTGCTTGCGACTCGCATAGACGATGTAGATGCCGAGTTCCTCGGAGCGATAGTCGCTCAGCACTTCCACCAGCCGCCCGGCGCGCAAGTCTTCGCCGACCAGAAAGCTCGGCTGCCGCATGACACCGGCGGCGGCCAGCCCGGCCAGTCGCACCACGTCGCCGTTATTGGCGCGCAGTCGGCCTGTGACACGCACGCTGTGCGTGCCGTCGGGGCCGTCGAATTTCCATTCCTGCCGCGTGGTGTCATAGGCATACAACAGGCAGTGGTGGTGCGCCAGTTCGGCCGGCGTGCGGGGTTCGCCGCGCCGCTTCAGGTAATCGGGCGCCGCGCATACCACCAGCCGGTCGCTGGCCAGCTTCCTGGCAATCAGGCCGGATTCCGGCAGCGCGCCGATGCGAATGGCCAGATCGAGGCCCTCCTCGATCAAATCGCGCCGGCGGTCGGTCAGTACCAGGTCGACCTTGACTTCCGGATATTGATACATGTAGGCGGCGAGCACCGGCCCCATGTGCATGAGGCCGAAGGAAAGCGGTATGGTCATGCGCAGAAGACCGCGCGGCGCTGCATTGGACTTCAGGGCGTCGGCCTCGGCATCCTCGATGTCGGTCAGGATCTGTGCGCAGCGCTCGTAATACGCAGCGCCCGATTCGGTCAGGGTCAGCTTGCGCGTGGTCCGGTGCAGCAAGCGCGTGCCTAGGTGCTCTTCGAGAGCGGCAACATATTTCGATGCCATAGCGCGCGACATGTCGAGCCGGTCGGCGGCGGCTGTGAAGCTGCCGGCATCGACCACCGCCGCAAAAACCCTCATGCTGGTGAGCGTATCCAAGTGAGCCCTTCGAATGCCTGCTCAGGCGTCGAAGCGCAGGCTCACGCAGGCCATGCGCTCGGGACTTGCCGCGGCGTCCGCCTCCTCCTGCGAAGCATGCTGGGTTAAAACGAAGCGCTCGGTGGCCTGCGGCTCCGGATTCGGATAGACATTCACCCAAAGCTGATGCTCCTGCGGCACGTTTTCCAGGAAGGGCAAGCCGTTCTCGGAGAGCCGTCCGTCGAGAGTGAACACGGTGATGACCTGGTCGTCGCCGATATAGCCGTGCACCTTGTAGACCGGGTGGCGTGCCCGCGTGGTGATGATCTCCACCGGCTGGCGCGTGGTACGGGTGCGCACCGGGCGCGTGAAATCGATGGCAAGAGCATCGTCGCGGGCCGGCTCCGCCACCGGCGCGGGTTCGGGGTCGGCTTCGGGTTCGGGTGAGGGCGCAGCGGCGGCCTCTTCTGATGGCGCGGGTTCGGCCTGGGGCTCGGTAGGCGTATCGGCAAACTCGCGCCAGGGACGGGGCGGACGGTCGAAGGTTTTCCTGGGGATATTGAAGGCGAGCTCGTAGTTGTACAACTGCTCGTCGGTCATGTCCGGATAAGGCGCTGGGTGCCCGCCGTCGACGGTGCGATAGCCCCCTGCAGGCTCGCGCCTGCCCACGATGCTGCTCCAGATGCCCACTGCCTTCTCCCTTGTGCTCATGCCTGTCGGGCTGCGCTGCCCGGGCCGGCAATTCGACAGCATGCGGCCTGTCAATGTTCCAGCCAGATCAAGCGCGCTTGCAGCATGGCATTTTTCGAGGCTTGCCTCATGCGTCACTATGCGATGCCGCTCAGAACGCCGGAAGCCGGTCGCGACTACAATATTTGCACTCCCCACACTAACAACAAGCATGAATTCACCTCCAGAGCAATTTCCCGTACACAAAGAACGCCGCACCGAAGATGCGCGCCTGGCGCTGATGCTGGCCGGACTCGGCATGCTGGGCCCCTTCGCGGTCGATACCTATCTGCCTGCCTTCCCCGCCATCGAGTCTTCGCTGAATGCGACCGCCATCGAAGTGCAGCAGACCCTGACCGCCTACATGTTTTCCTTCGGCGCCATGATTCTCTTGCACGGCGCGCTGTCGGATACCTTTGGACGGCGCAACATCATTCTCGGCTCGCTGGCGGTGTTTGCCGTCGCCACCCTCGGTTGCGCGGCGGCGCACAGTGTCGAATATCTTTGGGCCTTCCGCATACTGCAAGGCGTTTCCGCCGGCGCCGGCGTGGTCATCGGTCGCGCCATCATCCGCGACCTGTATTCCGGCGCACCGGCGGCCCGCCTGCTTTCGATGGTGACCATGATCTTTTCCCTGGCGCCCGCTATCGCGCCGATCCTGGGCGGCTGGATCGTCAAGCTGCTGGACTGGCGTTCGATCTTCCTGTTCCTGTTCGCCTACACCGTCCTACTATTCTGGTTCTGCTGGCGCGGGCTGCCGGAAACCCTGCCGCCGTCCAAGCGCCAAACCTTCAACCCGCGCTTCCTGATGGACAGTTATGGCGGCGTCTTGCGTTCGCCCGTGTTTCACCTCAAAGCCGGCGCCCTGGCCTGCAACTTCGCGGGCATGTTCCTGTTCGTGGCCGCCGCACCGGTCTTCGTCACTCGCCATCTCGGCCTGGGGCCCGACCAGTTCGGTTGGCAATTCGTGCCTTCGGTGGCCGGCATCTTCCTGGGCGCGCTGTCGGTCAACCGCATGGCCGGCAAGCTTAATGTGGGGCGCCAGGTCCGCATCGGCTTTAGCTTCCTGATCGGTGCGGCTTCGGCAAACGTGCTCTACCACCTGATCTGGCCGCCGGCATTGCCCTGGTCGGTGGCGCCGCTGTTCTTCTACACCTTCGGCATGTCGATTGCCGCGCCGGGCATCACTCTCCTGGTATTGGATCTGTTCCCGTCGATACGCGGCGTCGTCGCCTCCTGCCAGTCTTTCGTGCAAACCATGCTGGCAGCCGCGGTATCGGGTCTCATTGCTCCCATGCTGTCCGGATCGGTGGTCTGGCTTGCTTCCGGCCAACTTGCTTTCACTGTGGTTGCACTGATGTGCTGGCAAGCAGGACGTGCCGTCCATATGTCGGGCAGCAAAGCTTAGCCGCTTGCCGCAAATCGGATGCTTTCTGCGCTCGGCATGGCGGCCGGCGCACGGTAACATTCATTTTGTTCACCACCCGGGTTTTTTTCCGGGAGAAATCATCCGCGATGCTGATCCCCAAAGACATGCGCAGGATGCGCAGGCTGCTATCGCTGCTCACTGCGATACTGATTTCGCTCTACGTGGCGATAGTGGCGATTGCCTTGATCCAGGATTACCGCGCAACGATGCACGCTTCCGAGAACGCCGCCCGGCGTCTGGCTGACGCCCTGAGCGAGCACGGCAACCGGGCTATCGGCGAAGCGGATGGCCTGCTGCTATCCGCTCTCGAAGATCTCGAATTCAAGCTGGCGGCGGGCCGCCCGATCGAGGGCGTCCGGCTGCACGGTCTGATCAAGCCGTATTCCAACATGCTGCCCCAATTCGTCGGACTGACGGTGCTCGACGCCCAAGGCCGCATACTGGGGAGCGGACACGGCGGTCCCGTCACGCAGAAAAAAGACGGATCGCGACGTGCCGATTTCCGCTACTACGCCGAAGGCGGCCGCGGCTTGTTCCTGTCGCGCCCGTTCAAGGATGAAAACGGTCGCTGGGTGTTCTCGATTTCACGCGCCCTGACGGCACGGGACGGCTCCCTGCGCATGGTCGTGGCGGCTGCGATCGCGGTGGACTACTTCGAGAATTTCTACCGCAGCCTGGTCCTGGGCGGCAAAGGCAACCTGCTCCTGGTCCGGCGCGACGGCCGCATACTGGTCGAAAGTCCGCTGACGGAGGAAGCACTGGATCTCGACGTTTCCTCCTCGCCGCTGTTTTTGCGCCCGCGGCAATCCGGCGGCGGGTTTTACCATACCGAAGCCACTGCACTGGACAAACGGTTCGGCACCCAGACTCCCGGCATCGTCGGCTACGTCGACTCCGAAAGCTATCCTTTCATTGCCGTCGCCTTCCTGGCGCGCTCGGACGTCCTGCAAGGCTGGCGCGGCCGCGCGCTGAACTCGGCGGCGCTTGCAGGGCTGTCGGTGGCGTTGACGCTGATTCTGGTCGCCCTGTTGCGGCGCTATCTGGATGCGCTGCTACGGACCCAGGCCGACCTGGAGAAAAACAATGAAACGCTGGCGCGGTCCGAGCGCCGCTATGCCGAGCTGGTCAGCGGCATCGACGGCATTGTCTGGGAATGCAGTTATCCGGACCTGCAATTCAGCTACGTGAGCCCGAATGCGGCCCGCATCACGGGTTATCCGCCGGACGCCTGGAAAGCGAGGCCGCAGTTCTGGGAAGAATGCCTGGGGATGCCGCGCCAGCAAATCATCGATGCGGTCGAGGAAGCCGCGGCGCGCGGCGCCACCACGGTACCGCCCCTGGAACACCATGCGCTGCGCGCGGACGGCCAACGCATCTGGCTGCTCAATAACATGACGCGCGGTTCCGGCGAGGCTGCCACTTCCATGCTGCGCGGGGTCATGGTCGACACCAGCGAACGCAAGCGCGCCTACGAAGAGCGGGAACTGGCGGCCAAGGTATTCGACAGCAGCCTGCACGCGGTCATGATCCTGGCCCTCGACGGCACGATTCTGCGCGCCAACAAGGCGATGGCCGCACTGATCGGATACTCCGAGGAGGAGATCATCGGGCTCAATACCGCCGTGGTCCAATCCGATTTCCGTGACCCGGCATTCGCCCGTGCCGCGCGCTCCGACCTGCGCAGCACCGGCAAGTGGCAGGGCGAAGTCAAAGTGCGCGCCAAGAACGGCAATGCCCTGGTGCTCACGCAGAGCATGGCCCTGATCCGCAACGCCGATGGCACGCCGCAGACTGTCATCGTGATCTGCAACGACATCACCGGGCAAAGGCAATCGGAAGGACGCATATACGAGATGGCGCATTTCGACCGCCTGACGCACTTGCCCAACCGCCAGACCTTCTCGGACCGCGCCGAGCATGCGCTACGGATCGCCGCACGGATGAAGTCGCAGCTCGCCGTGCTGTCGCTGGACATCGACCACTTCAAGACGGTCAACGACAGCCTTGGCCATCCGGTCGGCGACAAGGTGCTGGTGGAAGTCGCCCAACGCATCGGCTCCTGCTTGCGCCCGAGTGACACGCTGGCGCGCACCGGCGGCGATGAATTCCTGATCCTGCTGGAGGAAACCGGAGCCACCGAAGATATCGAACAGCTTGCCGACAAGC
>JAEWBA010000028.1 GCA_023391395.1 Pseudomonadota bacterium | reverse complement strand
CCCAGACTGGCTCGTAGGCAACCACAAGACCCTCAAGCTCAGCCGGCTCAAGAACAGTGAGCACGGCATCGATCTGGCGTCCGACAACCGCTTCGGTTTGCCCGGATTCGCGCTCGGCCAGCGACTCGCCTACGCATACGATAGGCGTCAATCCGGATCGCAATGCGCGCGCCGTCTTTCGAGCCACGTCGGCATCGCTCTCTGCGTGATAGGAACGGCGCTCGGAGTGGCCAACGATGACATAAGCGCAGGCGAAATCGCGCAGCATCGAAGCCGAGACTTCACCCGTATAGGCTCCGGCTTCATGCATGGACAGATCCTGCGCGCCCCACTTGATGGCGGTACCGCTCAGCTCTGCCTGGCATTGCGCCAGATACGGCGCCGGGGCGCACACCGCGATGTCGCACGCGGTTGTTCCCGACTGTTCTGCGGTGCCGAGACCCGCCTTTATTTCGGAGAGCAAGGTATGGTTGGCCGCCAAGCCACCATTCATCTTCCAATTGCCTGCAATGAGTTTGCGACGCATAGCTGCCAAAAATTTCGATAACCGCTCATTTTAGCGCGCCGCCCGATGGCCGGTCAAACCACCAGGAAACTTCGACCGTGCCTTTCAGGCGGCGTTCCGCCGTCGAATCAGGTTTTTCGATAAACCTATTTCGACTCGACAAGTTCCAGCACCAGCTTGCCGATATGAGTGCTCGACTCCATCGTCTGGTGCGCTTGAACCGCCTCTTCCAGCGAGAAGGTCTTGTAGATCACCGGCTTGATGCGGCCCGATTCCAGCAGGGGCCAGACGGTTTCGCGCAGGCGGGCCGCGATGGCAGCCTTGAAGGTCACCGGCCGCGGCCGCAAGGTGGACCCAGTAATGGTTAGACGCCGCCGCAAGACCTGGCCGAAGTCCACCGTCGCCTTGGAACCTCCAAGCAGCGCAATGAGGGCGAGACGACCGTCATCGGCCAGGCAGTCGATTTCGCGCTCCACATAGCTGCCGGCCACCATGTCGAGAATGACATCCACTCCTCTGCCGCCGGTTGCCGCTTTCACCACCTCGACGAAGTCCTCGTTGCGATAATTGATCGCCCGTTCCGCTCCGAGCGCTTCGCAGGCCCGGCATTTTTCCTCCGAACCTGCTGTCGCGAACACACGATGTCCGAGCGCCGAGGCGATCTGGATCGCTGTGACGCCGATACCGGAACTGCCTCCCTGAACCAGCAGCGTCTCCTCGCCGGACAGGCGGGCACGGTCAAACACGTTGCTCCAGACGGTAAAAAAAGTCTCGGGCAATGAGGCGGCTTCGGTCGCACTCAGCCCCTTGGGAATGGGCAGGCATTGCGCAACCGGAGCAGTGCAGTACTCGGCATAACCGCCGCCCTGAACCAGGGCACAGACCATGTCGCCGATCCGCAAGTCGCTGCCCGCCAAGTCGCCTTCGACGATGCGCCCCGCCACTTCAAGGCCGGGCAGGTCGGAAGCGCCAGGCGGAACCGGGTAGTGCCCCATGCGCTGGATCACATCGGGACGATTGACGCCGGCGGCATGCACCTCGATCAATACTTCGCCAGCCTTGGGCTGAGGCTTGGGGCGGTCGCAAAGCCGCAATACATCGGCAGGGCCGGGTTGGGAAATTTCTATTGCACGCATGATGAAAAATCGGCCAGGGAAAACGGCCATTTTAAGTCACAGGGCCCAATGCCCGCAGGAGCGCTGAATATCGGGGAGCGTTTGAAGATCCGGAATTGTTTCCAGCGTTACAAATTCGGCGGAACTAATCATCTGAACAAATTTCCAAACGGAAATTCAACAAAATCTACTCAATCAAGCATGCATCGCTTTGCCTTTCCGGTTTCCCCCATGCGCCGCCAACTGAATTCCGAGGCGCTTGCCTTCGACAAGCCGGCGCCCGCACCCGCCACGCACGCAGAGGCCAGCGATCATGCCCTGACAGATGCAATGCGTTATCGCGCCCTGGTCGAACTCTCGCCGGATGCCATTGTGGTCTGCCGCTCCGGCACCATGGTTCTGCTCAATCAGGCGGCATGCCGGCTATTGGGTACACAAAATCCCCTCCGCCTTCTCGGCAAGAGCATCCTGGATATCGTGCATTCCGACTTCCATGCCATGGTCAGGCACGACCTCATGGCGGCCGGCATGGACTCGGCACCTTCGCCTTTGCGCGAACAGATCTGGATGCGCGAAGACGGCAGCTACGTCCACGTCGAAATAGCGGTTTCCGTGCTGATGTACGAGGATGGTCCGGCCTTGCAGATCAGCGCACGCGACATCGGCGAACGCAAGCGCCTCTCCGAACTGCAGGTCGGACAGAGCTGCATCCTCAATATGGTGGCGACCGGGATGCCCTTGATCGATATCCTGAACGCGATTACGAGGCTCACCCATGTCGTGAGCGATCGCCAGCTGTACACGCATGTGCTGATCCACTCCGAAGGCACACGCTTGCCGGCTGAGGTCCCAGATCGCATTCCTGACTTGCACGCCGATGGCACCCAATGCACGACTGAGACGAGGGACGGCGAAGGACTTCGCCTGTACGGGGCTCGCTCTATCCGCGGCAAGGAAGGCCACCATCTCGGCAAGCTTCTTGTCTACGCCCGAACCGAAGGCGTCGTGGCTAAGCATGGCGATTTGCTGGACATGTGCGCGCGCCTGGCCGCCATCGCGCTGGAAAGCCGCGCTTCCCAGGATAGAATTCGCCGCCTCGCGCATTACGACGGCTTGACCGCTCTGCCCAACCGCTTTCTTTTTCAAGAATATCTCGATCTGGCATTGCGCAACGCGCGCCGCCATGGCAGCCGTTTTGCGGTGCTCTTTCTCGATCTCGACGAATTCAAGAGCATCAATGATCGATTCGGGCATGCCGCGGGCGATGAGGCACTGAAACAGATCGCGTCAAGGCTGCGCTCGACCCTGAGAAGTTCGGACAAAATCGCACGCATGGGAGGCGACGAATTCTATGCGCTGCTCGAGGAATTGCACGATCCCGGCCATGCGGCCGAGGTCGCCCGCAAACTGGTACAGGAAGTGCGCCGACCGCTGAACGTCAACGGCCGAACCTGTACGGTCGGAGTGAGCATCGGCATCGCTATCTACCCCGATGACGGTAGCAATGCCGCCGGCTTGCTGGAAAATGCGGATCGCGCCATGTACGGCGCAAAGGCGGAAGGAAAAAATTCCTGCCGCTTCTTCTCTGCCACGCTCTCCGATCGAGTGAACAAAGAAAAGGCAGACGCGTACTGCATCAGTACGGACTAGCCCCGGACGCTCGCAGTTCTGCCAATAAAAAAGCCACCCGGACCTGCGCCCGGATGGCTTTTCGCTTCCTTCGAAGCAGAGTCGCTTACTGATGCACTTCCTGCGACGCTGCAGCTGCGCCCTCTTCCGCCAGAACCGCCTTCATGGACAGCTTGAGGCGGCCACGGTCATCGGCCTCCAGGACCTTGACTCGAACTTGCTGGCCTTCCTTCAGGTAGTCGGCCACGGCGTTGACGCGCTCGTTGGCGATCTGGCTGATGTGCAGCAGACCGTCCTTGCCCGGCAGAACCTGCACGATAGCGCCGAAGTCGAGCAGCTTGAGCACGGTGCCGTCATAGGTCTTGCCGATCTCGACCGATGCCGTCAGCTCCTCGATGCGGCGCTTGGCTTCCTGGCCGGCGGCAGCATCCACCGAAGCGATCGTCACCACGCCTTCGTCGGTGATATCGATCTGGGTGCCGGTTTCCTCAGTCAGCGCACGAATCACGGCGCCGCCCTTGCCGATGACGTCGCGGATCTTTTCCGGGTTGATGCGGATGGTGATCAGGCGCGGCGCAAAGTTGGACAGCTCGGTCTTCCCGTGCGGCAGGGCTTCCTGCATCTTGGCCAGGATGTGCATACGGCCTTCCTTGGCTTGCGCCAGTGCCACCTGCATGATTTCCTTGGTGATGCCC
>JAEWBA010000008.1 GCA_023391395.1 Pseudomonadota bacterium | reverse complement strand
ACCTGCGCCTGGCACCCGCCAACTTGGCCGGGGTGCGCGCCCTGCTGAAGGCGCTCAAGCAAGGCGGTGCCGTGGGCCTCCTGCCAGACCAGGTACCGCAAAGCGGCGAAGGCGTATGGGCAGAATTCTTCGGGCAGCCCGCCTACACCATGACCTTGCCGGCCAAGCTACAGAATATGAGTAATGCCCCCATCGTTCTCGCCTTCGCGGAACGGCTGCCGCGCGGGCGCGGCTACCGGCTGCAGCTCACACTATTCGACCGGCCGCTCGGTGACTCGCCCGAGCAGCAGGCCGGCGCTATCAATGCGGCGATGGAGGAAGTGATCGCACGCTGCCCCGCCCAGTACCTGTGGAGCTACAACCGCTACAAGACGCCGCCCGGCGTATCGGCTCCTACCCCGGCGGAAAATGCGCCCGCCCAGGATCCGGCATGAGACTGCTGCTTGGTGTGATGTGGCTGCTGCACTGGCTGCCGCTGCCGCTGCTCGGGCGGCTCGGGGAAATGATCGGCTCCCTGTTGTTCATCGCCGTACCGAAGCGGCGCCATATCACTCTGACCAATTTGCGCCTGTGCCTTCCGGACTTGTCCGAGGCCGAGCGGCGCCGGCTGGCGCGCAGGCATTTCCAGGCTTATGCGCGCAGCGTGCTGGAACGCGGCATCCTGTGGTGGGCATCGGAAGCGCGCTTGAGGCGCCTGATCGTAGTCGAACCGGAAGTGCCGCTGGCAGCGATTGCGGCCGGCCCGACCATCCTGCTGTGCCCGCATTTCGTCAGCCTCGACGTGGCCGGGGTAGCGGTTGCGCTGGAGACGGTGGGATGTTCCATCTATACCCGCCAACGCAACGAAGTGTTCGACGCCGCCTTGCGCAAGGGCCGTGCCCGTTTTCATCCGGCGCGTCTGTTCTCGCGGGAAGAAGGTGTCAAGCCCATCCTGCGTGCCATGCGCGAAGGCCTGCCTTTCTTCATGCTGCCCGACATGGATTTCGGCGCCAAGGATGCCGCCTTCGTCCCCTTCTTCGGCATTCCCGCCGCGACCCTGACGGCGCCGGCACGAATCGCCGCCGCCACCGGCGCCCAGGTGATTCCCGTCATCGCCACCTTCCTGCCCGGCTACTGCGGATGGAAGGTGCGCTTCTACCCGCCGCTGGAAAACTTCCCCGGCGGCGACATGGTGGAAGCCACGCGGCGCATGAATGCCTTCATCGAGGAACGCGTGGCGGAAGCGCCGGAACAGTACTTCTGGGCGCACAAGCGGTTCAAGACACGGCCGCCGGGCATGCCGAGCGTATATGACGCCAAGATGCCGCCGCAATCCTGAACTCCTATAATGACGGCATGAAACTGAAATTCACCAAGATGCATGGCGCCGGCAATGATTTCGTCGTCATCGACGCCATCCATCAGCGCATCGCCTTCACGCCTGCGCAATGGCAGCGTCTGGCCGACCGCCGCTTTGGCATCGGCGCCGACCAGATGCTGGTGGTGGAGAGACCGCAAACCCCGGGTGTCGATTTCCGCTATCGCATCTACAACGCCGACGGCGGCGAAGTCGAGCAATGCGGCAATGGCGCGCGCGCCTTCGTGCGCTTCGTCACCGACAAGGGCTTGACCGACAAGCGCGCGATCCGGGTGGAAACCATGGCAGGCGTGATCGAGCCGCGCCTGGAAGACGACGGCCGTGTCACGGTGGACATGGGCGCGCCCATCCTCGAGCCGGCGCGCGTGCCCTTCGATACCACCGACCTGACGGCGCGCCCCGAAGGTGAAGACACGCTCTGGCCGCTCGAGGTGAACGGCAGGACCGTCTGGATGTCGGCCGTCTCGATGGGTAATCCGCATGCGGTGCAAATCGTCGCAGACGCCGATACGGCGCCGGTAGAAGAGGATGGACCGGCGATCGAGCGCCACCCGCGCTTTCCGCGCCGCGTCAACGCCGGCTTCATGCAAATAGTGGACCGGCAGCGCATCAACTTGCGGGTCTACGAACGCGGCGCTGGCGAAACCCTGGCCTGCGGCACCGGTGCCTGCGCGGCCGTGGTAGCTGGCATACGCCGCGGCCTGCTCGACTCGCCCGTCGCCGTGCACACCCGCGGCGGCGAACTGTCGATCGCCTGGGCCAGCAAGGATGCGCCGGTATTCCTGACCGGACCGGCGGTCAGCGTATTCGAAGGTGAAATCGAAATTTGAGCACCGGCCTGCGTCGGGTAAAATCGGCAAGGCCCTATCACCCCTACTGCATAACACATGACACACGCCCTGGATTCCGCCGCCGTCGCCGAATATCTGTTGGATCATCCGCAATTCTTCGAGGAGCATGGCGACCTGCTGGCCAAGGTCAAGCTGACCAGCCCGGTGCTCGGCCGCGCGGTTTCGCTGCAGGAAAGGCAGATGGAAGTCTTGCGCGAGAAGATCAAGGGCCTGGAACTGCGCATGATGGAGTTGATGCGCATCGGCCAGGAAAACGACGCCATCGGCCAGAAGTTCCAGTCGTGGACGCGATCCCTGCTCCTGGCGCGCAACGACGTCGATCTGCCGCACGTGCTGGTCACCGGCCTGCAATCGATCTTTTCCGTGCCCCAGGCGACCCTGCGCATGTGGGGCGTGGCCGAGGAGTATTCCCATACCTGGTTCGCCGCCGCCGTGTCGGAGGACGCGCGGATGTTCAGCAATAGCCTGGCCGAGCCGTTCTGCGGTGCCAACAATGACTTCGAAGCAGCGTCCTGGCTCGAGGATGCCCCCTCGGTGAAGTCGATCGTCATGATCCCCCTGCGCGTCGGCGCCGCACCCGAAGCCTTCGGCTTGCTGGTGATGGGATCGGCCGATGCCGACCGCTTCACCGCCGACATGGCTACCGATTTCCTGGCGGCCATCGGCGAAACCGCGAGCGCAGCGCTGGCCTGCCTGCTCGCCTGAGGCCTTCCGGCACGACGATGTGAGTTTGCGCGACGGCCAGTCCCAAATCGACGCCTATCTCAACAGCCTGCGCACGCAACGCAAGCTGTCCGCGCACACCATCGACAATTACACCCGCGATCTGGCCGAACTGGCCGCCTTTGCCGCCGCCCTGCCGGAGGCGCCGTCGCTCGAGGCGGTTCACCACTTCCATATCCGCAAATTCGCCGCGCAACTGCATGCCAAGGGCCTCAATCCTCGCTCCATCGCACGCAAGCTGTCGGCGTGGCGCGGCTTTTACGGCTGGCTGTCGGAGCAGGTCGAACTTAGCGCCAATCCAGTCGAGGGCGTGAAGGCGCCCAAGCGGAACAAGCCCCTGCCCAAGGCCTTGTCCGCCGACGATGCCGTCCGCGTGGTCTCCGAGACTGCCCCTGGCCGGCAAGCCCAGTCCGCCCGGGAACTGTGCAACCGTGCCATGTTCGAGCTGCTTTATTCGAGCGGCTTGCGTGTATCCGAACTTACTTCGCTCGATGTGCGCTACGCGCGCGAGGGTGGGCATGTGTCCGCCGGATGGGTCGATTTCGACGCGCGCGAAGTCAAGGTCACCGGCAAGGGCGGCAGGGAGCGCAGCGTGCCGGTCGGCCAGGCAGCGCTGGAGGCGCTGCGCGCCTGGCTGGCCGCGCGCCCCGTCCTGCTCAAGGCCGACCCGCATCCTTTGTTTCTGACGGAGAGGGGCACGCGCATCTCGCCCCGCATCGTGCAATCGCGTTTGAAAGCGCACGCACAAGCGCTTGGCATCCCGGCCGACGTGCACCCCCACGTCTTGCGCCACTCCTTTGCCTCGCATGTCCTGCAATCTTCGGGCGACCTGCGGGCAGTGCAGGAAATGCTGGGACACGCCTCGATTGCCGCCACCCAGGTCTACACCGCGCTGGACTTTCAACGGCTGGCGCAGGTGTATGACGCCGCGCACCCGCGCGCCCGCAAAAAGGGCCCATAGTTTCTGCATCCAGGCCTCGCCCTTCCCCATTGCAAGCAAGGCCGGAGGGGCGGTTTGCAACTGAATTGCAATTCGGGGCATAATGCGGCAAGGCTGCGGCACCTGGCCGCGTGAAACTCTTTGTCATTCAGCATGAAAGTCAAACCCGCCGCTTCGGACGCGTCGCGCAGGCAAGGCAAGGAAGCTGTGCCGCAGCGCCTTATGGCCTTGGCGCAGACCCGCTTGCGTGCCTCGCCGGTACGGATCACCGATGCCCGCGTCAAGGTGCTGGCCGCCCTGCTCGGCGCACGGCGCGCCTTGTCGCACCAGGATGTGCAAGACAAGCTGGCCGACATGGATCGGGTCACCTTGTACCGGGCGCTGGACTGCCTGACCGAGGCCGGGCTGGCGCACAAGATCGCCGGCGACGATCGAATTTTCCGCTACAGCGCCGGGGCCGATTCTGCCGCTTCCCCTGCGGAAGGGGACGGCACTGCACAGCACCAGCATGGCCATTTCAAGTGCACGCGTTGCGCCAGGGTGTTTTGCCTGGACAGCGTGGCCGAAGCGGAGGCTCTGCAGGTCTTGCTCAAGGAAGGCCTGGGCAAGGGTTTTCGCGGCCACGATATCGAATTCACCATCAAGGGATGGTGCGCCGACTGCGCACACTGAGCCCCCAAACCGGAGACATCCGACATGGCATTGATTCCCGCCACCATACTGACCGGCTTTCTGGGCGCCGGCAAAACTACGCTCTTGAATCGCATCCTGCGCGAGCCGCATGGTTTCCGCATTGCGGTCATCGAGAACGAGTTCGGGCAGGAAAATATTGACAACGAGATTCTGGTGCAGGACAGCACGGAACAGATCGTCGAGATGAACAATGGCTGCATCTGCTGCACGGTGCGCGGCGACCTGATCGTCGCCCTGAGCGCGTTGGCGCAGAAGCGGCAGGAAGGGGCACTGCAATTCGACCATGTCGTGATCGAAACCACCGGACTGGCGAACCCGGGACCGGTAGCGCAGACCTTCTTCATGGATGACGAAGTGGCTTCCCATTTCCTGCTGGACGCGGTGGTGACGGTGGTGGATGCGCGCCACGCCATGCAGCAGCTCGACGAGCACGAGGAAGCGCAACGCCAGGTCGGTTTCGCCGACAAGCTGCTGTTGTCGAAGACCGATCTGGTGACGCCCGCGGATGTCGAGTCGCTGCGTGCGCGCCTCAAGCGCATCAATCCGCGCGCGCCCGTCGTCGCTGCGGATTTCGGCCGGGTGCCGATCGCCGAAGTGCTGGACCTGCGGGGCTTCAACCTGAACGACAAACTGGAACTCGATCCCGCTTTCCTGGAACAGGAAGAGCATGCCCACGAGCATCACGAGTGCGGCGCGGATTGCGATCATGAGCATGCGCATGCCGTGCACCACGATCATCATCATGCACACCACAGCGACGACATCGCCGCCTTCGCGTTCCGCAGCGAACGCCCCTTCGATACGGCAAAACTGGATGAATTCCTCGGCGGCCTGGTGCAGGTCTATGGCCCGCGTATGTTGCGCTACAAGGGCGTGTTATGGATGGAAGACGCCGACCGCAAGGTGGTTTTCCAGGGCGTGCATCAGATGATGGGGACCGATATCGGCGCCAAATGGGCCGAAAACGAGGTGCGTGGCAGCAAAATGGTCTTTATTGGCAAGAATCTGCCGCGGGAAATTTTTATTCGCGGCCTTGAACAGTGTTTGGTATAAACTATCGCCGATTTTAGGGAAGTGGGGGTTGTAGCATCGCCGTTAGCAAGAAGCGCGGCCATGTCGCGCGCGTGACCCGATGCCTCCCGAGCCCGCGTGATCGACTGCGGTTTGCATCGGCAGCGGTCGGGGCGAGGGTTCGGGACAGATTGGGTGGTTCATTACAAAGAGGGGACCATGAACGCAACCGTTACGAGATCCGCCAAGAGTACCGCCGCCAAGAGCGCGAACAAGAAGCCGGCCGTGAAAACCGCCGCCTCGGCAAGCCCCAAGAGCAAAGTCGCCGCAAAATCCGTCAAGACGGCCGCCAAGACGGCGACGGGCGTGGCCAAACCACCTGTTAAGGCAGTGACCAAAGCCGCTGCCAGACCGGCCTCGAAGGCCGCGCCCAAGACCAGCACGCCCGGTGCGAAGAAAGCATCGGCCGAGACCAGGACTTCCACCAAGGCCGGAAGCACCGGAACGAAGCCGGCAACCAAGACCGGCGTGAAGACGAATTCCCGGGCGGTACAATCCGCGACGTATATGAG
>JAEWBA010000413.1 GCA_023391395.1 Pseudomonadota bacterium | reverse complement strand
GCCCTGGGCAGGATGCATGGCGATCTTGAGTCCGCGATCTACGGCGCAATGAGCCGTGAGCTGGTCCGTGAACAAGCGATGGTCACCATGCTGGGCTCCTTGAGCGCCGAGGCTCGCGTAGCGCGCTTCCTGGTGTTCCTGTCCGACCGTTTCAGCCAGATGGGTTATTCGGGCACGCAGTTCAACCTGCGCATGACCCGTCAGGAAATCGGCAACTATCTCGGCCTGACGCTGGAGACGGTCAGCCGCACCTTCTCGGCCTTCAATGCGATCGGCTACATTTCCGTCGATCAGCGCGCCATCGTGCTGCACGACATCCAGGCCCTCAGGACCCTGCGCCGCCTGCCGCCCTCGCACAACCGCGCCAAGCAGATGGCGGCCAAGGCATTGAAGCAAGCCGCCCGCCCGGCAGCTGCCTGAGCACCTCAGCCGCCGGCGCTGTGCGCTCCCAGTAGCGCAGCAAACTCGTCGGCGGCCACCGCCTTGCTGAAGACGTAGCCCTGCATTTCGTCGCAGCCGTGCTCGTGCAGGAAGCGCTGCTGCTCGGGCGTTTCGACGCCTTCCGCGACCACCGTCAAACCCAGGGACTTGCCCATGGCAATGATGGCCTTGGTGATCGCCTTGTCTTCGGAGTTGGCAACAATATCGTGCACGAAGGATCGGTCGATCTTGAGCGTGTCGATCGGATAGGTCTTGAGCTGGCCCAGCGATGAATAGCCCGTACCGAAGTCGTCGATGGCCAGACGCACGCCCATGCTCTTGATAGCCTTGAGCACCTCGACGGCGCGCTCGGGATGGTGGATCACCATGCCCTCGGTGATCTCAATTTCCAGCAAGTCGGGCGGCATGCCGGTATCGTGCAGCACAGCGGACAAATCTTCCAGCAGGCGCTCGTCGGCGAACTGCCGCACCGAGAGATTGACGGCGATGCGGATCGGCCGCAGACCACGCCTTTGCCATGCCATGTTTTGCGCGCAGGCGGTCTTCAGCACCCAGCGGCCGATCGGCACGATCATTCCCGTTTCTTCTGCCACCGGGATGAAGCGGCTGGGCGGCACCGTGCCGAGTTCGGCATCATGCCAACGCAACAGCGCTTCGGCGCCGGTGATGGCACCGGTGCGCAGATCGATCTTGGGCTGATAGCGCAGCGACAGCCCCTTGCTCTCCTGCGCCTTGCGCAGCCGCGCTTCCACCCGCAGCTTTTCCTGGGAACGGGCGGTCAGTTCGCGCGAGTAAAACTGGAAATTGTTCTTGCCCTCTTCTTTGGCGTAATACATGGCTATGTCGGCATTCTTCATCAAGGCCTGCTCGTCCTCGCCGTTCATGGGGTACATGGCAATGCCCATGCTGGCCGTCACCCGGCACTCCTGGCCCTTGAGCACAATCGGCCGCACCGCCGCCGCCAGGATCTTGTTGGCAATGCGGGCGGCTTGCGCGGCATCGGAGGGCGATTGCGCCAGGATCACGAATTCGTCGCCACCCAGGCGGGCTAGTACGTCGGCGGCGCGTAACGACTGCCGGAAACGTGTAGCGATTTCCCGCAGCAGGCGGTCGCCATTGTCGTGGCCGAGCGTGTCGTTGACGTACTTGAAGCGGTCCAGATCGATGAACAGCACGGCGAAGCTGGTGCCGTTTCGCGCCGACGCCGCAATCGCATTGTTGAGCAGTTCGCTGAACATGAACCGGTTGGGCAAGCCGGTCAAGGTGTCATGCGTGGCCAGGTACTGGATGCGCTCCTCCGCAATCTTCTGACCAGTGATTTCGCGGGATACGCCCCGATAGCCGGCGAAATTGCCGGCACTGTCGAACAGTGGCTCGCCGCTGACGCCGATGTAATAGGGACTGCCGTCGGCCAGCCGGCGATACATCACCACGTCGCGGAACGGCTTGTGCGCAAGCAGCGTGGCCCGATGCGCCTTCACGCCGCCGGGGGCATGAATCTCCATGCCGGTCTCCCAGACCAAGCTGCCCAGCAGCGCGTCGCCCGCGGCACCCGCGCCAAGGCTACGGCTTTCGATACGGGTATAGCGGAACTCGGCATCCAGCTCCCAATACCAATCCGAGGAAAGATTGGTCAAGGCGCGAAAGCGCGCCTCGCTCTCGCGCAAGGCACGCTCCATTTCACGGCGCACGGTGACGTCGCGCAGAATGCCGCAGAAACCGCGCGGATTGCCTGCGGCGTCGCGCACCAGTTGCACCGATCCCTCCCCCATGCCGGTGCTGCCATCCTTGCGCACCATGTCCCAGTCGAAGCTCTTTATCGGCACGCCGGTGCGATACACCTCGTTGAAGATGTGATAGACATTGGTGGCGGCTTCGGACGTCTGCAGTTCGCGGTTATTCAGGCCGATCAGCTCGTTGAGGGAATAACCCAGCATGCGGCAGAAGGCCGGGTTGACGAGGACCAGGTCGCCGCGCAGATCCACCTCGTAATAGGCATCCTCGATGGTCTCGAAGATGTTGCGGTATTTCTCTTCGCTGGCCTGCAGTGCACGTTCGGCCTGCAGGCGTTGCTGTTCCCTGGCAAACCGATCCAGCACGGAACCCAGGTTGGCGACCATCGCCCCGAACTGCGCCATCACCTCGTTGCCTGTGCTCCATCGACCGGCGGAATAGGCAAGCACGACTCCGCGCACGCGTTTGGCCTCGCTGACAAGCGGTACCGCCAAGCCGGATGCCACGCCGGCCCGGTCGGCCAGCGTCCGCCATGTCAGCGTGCTCTTGTCATGCCGGAGATCCTCGCTGCGGCATGGCCGCTTGGTTTCAAGCGCGGCCGCAGCCAGCCCCTGGCCGCAGCAGGCGAGTTCCGCCAGGGCAGCCTGGTTGGCGTTATCGAGACCGATGCCGGGCGCGATCGAAAAGGCGGCGAGCTGGACAGCATCGGTGTCGGGGTCGCGCAGAAAAACCGATACGCAGAGGAATTGGCCATGTCTCACCACGGCATCGCAGACGCGCTGGCAGAGGCTGGCGTCATCCGTGGCATGCAGCATCGCGTCCGCGGCAGCGGCCATCGCCGCGTATAGCGCCGCTCGTTCTTGTGTCTCTGTATCGCCCGCAAGCGCCGAACTCACGCACAGCCTCCAACTTGCGGGGCGCGGCCGCCGGCCGCCATTGCTGCGATGCCACCTTGCCTCATGCCATTTTCCTGACAATGGAAGAGCTTTCAGCTTACCGAAGTGAGTTCTTGGCGGCAACTATTGGTATATCCCCGGAGCCCAAGCTTATCCAGCGCTTAGGGGATAGTGGGCGGCGCCACCATTTGCTATTCTGCCAATTCGTTCGCATGCGTGAACGGATCCAAGAGAAGCGCTGCCAAGGGGAGAGACATTGAAAAACTTAGAACACCTCGCTGACAACAACATCATCGAAGCGGTACGCGCCCATGCAAGCTGGCAGTCGCCCGCTGAGCTGGTAGAGACCGGTGGCATCCTCTTGATGGCCGGGCAAAACGCGTTTCCCGGCGCCTTCAGGAATTGCGCCGTGCGAACCCATCCGCAAACGCCCGCAGTCGAACTGATCCATGCAGCAAAAAGCTTCTTTGCGGAGAAAAAGCGCAGCTTCACGGTTTTATCCCTGGGTGAGCGCGATCAGGATTTGGAGGCGCATCTCGGCGCAAACGGCTTCGTATTGCGTGTCGACCTGCCTTCCATGCTGACGACCAAGCCGGTGACTATCCCTCCTCTTCCAGGAACGATCAAGTTGCAGCCGTTTGAGAGTGCGGCGAATGTACGAGATGCCGCAAGCGTCAGCGCTGAAGCCTATAAGGCGCTTGGCTTGGAGCCGGGCGAGACTGCTACCTATTTTTCTCAACACGCCAATCTATTGGTGGCCGATGTCATCGGCTGCGTGGCTTACGAGGATGGCAAGCCGCTTGCGTCGGCCATCGGGATTAAGAGCGAAGCTGCGTTCGGCATTTATTGGGTAGGAACCATCCCGGAGGCGCAACGCAGGAATTTGGCAGGGGCATGCACGGCCTTTATTACCAATGAAGCCTTTGCCCGCGGCGCATCGCTGGTCACGCTCCAAGCCAGCTCCTTCGGAGAACCGGTATACCAGCGCCTGGGCTATACCACCTACAATCGTTTCAAGCTCTTCAGGCCCGGGGCGATTTAGGGCGAAGCCCACGCTGTGGAAGACTTTTGTCTTATCTCGGCGCATTCCTTCCAGCTCCTAAGCGCCGGGCGCCGAACCTGGCCCAAACTGGACTTAGGCGCGCATGCTGAGCATGGCTGCGAGCGTGAAGGCGGCCTGACCAGACTAGAGATCGACTCCGGCTGCGCGCGGCAGTTGTTCCAGCGCGAGCAGGACCGCCGTTCGCCCCTTATCGGACAAAGGCGTCAGCGGCAAACGCAAGGCCGGCTTGCACAGCCGCGCGTGCGCCACTGCCGCTTTGACGGGAATGGGATTGGTTTCGCAAAACATCGCGTGATGCAAGGGCATCAGGTCCAGGTGTAGACGAAGAGCCTCGCCTACCGCTCCTTGTCTCACGAGGCTGCATAGCTGCGCCATGTGCCGTGGGGCGATATTGGCTGTGACCGAAATGATGCCGGTGCCGCCGAGCAGCAGATACGGCAAGCTGGTCAGATCGTCGCCGGAAAATAGAAGGAAGGACGACGGTACGATGCGGGCCAGATCGGCTGCACGCACCATGTCGCCGGTCGCATCCTTGATG
>JAEWBA010000393.1 GCA_023391395.1 Pseudomonadota bacterium | reverse complement strand
ACGCCGCTGACGATTTTGCGTATGTTTGCCTTGCCCTCGACCTGGAGGCCATTGGGGCAATAGTCCCGAAACCGGTTAATATCTAAGGCTCGCTCTAGATATTTCGCCAAGTTGTCCCTACTTACGTAATCCCGATTCATTTCCTACCTTCTATGCGACGTCTCTGGCTCTTGTTTGCGCAAACCGTCACGGTCGGTTTGGCAATTTGGTTCATTGTAGCGAGCCTCAAGCCCGATTGGGCGGGCAGCATGCTGAACGGGTCGCGCAGCATACGCAGCGAAGTCTCCTCAGTACCGATGCTGGAGGCCCCCGCCACCGCATCGGTTCCGACCGCCGGCTCCTACCGCGACGCGGCCCGGCGCGCCATGCCGGCGGTGGTCAACATCTTCACGACCAAGGGAGCGCGGCAACAACGGCATCCTTTCATGGATGACCCGCTGTTCCGCAAGTTCTTCGGCGATCAGCAACAGGAGAAGCAGTTCAGCCTGGGCTCCGGCGTCATCGTCAGCCCGGAAGGTTACGTGCTGACCAACAACCACGTCATCGAAACCGCCGATGAAATCGAGGTCGCTTTTGCCGATGGCCGCAAGGCGGTGGCCAAGGTGGTGGGCACCGATCCGGAGACCGATCTGGCGGTCATCAAGATCAACATGCAGAACCTGCACGCCATCACGCTGGGACGCCTGGAGCAAGCGAAGGTCGGCGACGTGGTGCTGGCGATCGGCAATCCCTTCGGCGTCGGCCAGACCGTGACCATGGGGATTATTTCCGCGCTCGGCCGCAATCACCTTGGTATCAACACTTTCGAAAACTTCATCCAGACGGATGCCGCCATCAACCCCGGCAATTCGGGCGGCGCGCTAATCGACACCAATGGCAATCTTCTCGGCATCAATACCGCCATTTATTCACGCAGCGGCGGCTCGCTCGGCATCGGATTCGCCATCCCGGTCACCACGGTCAAGAATGTCATGGAATCGATCATCAGCACCGGCCAGGTGGTGCGCGGCTGGATCGGCGTCGAGCCGCAGGACATCACGCCCGAACTGGCGGAAAGCTTCGGCCTGGCCCGCAAGTCGGGGACCATCATCGCCGGCGTGCTGCGCGGCGGACCGGCCGACAAGGCCGGGATGCGACCCGGGGACATCCTGATCGCGGTGGAAGGAAAGCCGGTGGCCGACACCACCGAGATGCTCAACCTGATTGCACAGCTCACACCCGGCACCAAGGCAAAAATGACGGTGCTGCGGAGGAACCAGGAATCGACGCTCGAGGTGAGCGTT
This sequence comes from Pseudomonadota bacterium, assembly GCA_023391395.1. GTDB lineage: Bacteria > Pseudomonadota > Gammaproteobacteria > Burkholderiales > Burkholderiaceae_D > Noviherbaspirillum. Next base: position 4,124 of record JAEWBA010000393.1, on the reverse strand, counting down.
GGCAAACGGCCGAGGCCACGGCCGGACGGCAGCATTGAAATCCGCTGATTCAGGGCTCGGCAGGCGCGCATGCATACTCGCGAATTGATCAGCTTCCTGGCCGAACTAGCCGAGAACAATAACCGCGCTTGGTTTGTCATGAACAAGCCGCGCTACGACATCCTGCGCGCGGAATTCCTGGTATTGGTGACGAAGTTGATCGCGGAAATTGCGAAGTTCGATCCGGAGGTTGCCGATTGCAATCCGAAGAAGGCGCTGTTTCGTATCAATCGCGACATGCGCTTTTCGCGCGACAAGAGCCCTTACAAGACCACCTTCTCAGCCTCCATCACCGCCAGCGGGTTGAAGAAGCCGAGCCAGGGCGGCGGCCCGGCCTATTACTTTCACGTTGATGCCGATGGCAAGCTATTGATTGCGGGCGGCGAATACATGCCGCCGGCGGACCGCCTGCTCGTCATCCGGCGCCACATCGCAAATGACGCGACGGGCTTCGGCAAGCTGCTGAAGAACAAGAAATTGAAAGAGACCTTCGGCGATCTGCAGGACGAAGGCAAGCTGGTCCGCCCGCCGAAAGGCTTCGACCCCGATACGCCCCATATCGAGTACATCAAGCTGAAAAGCTTTATCGTCTGGACGGAAATCGATCTGAAAAACCGGATTCCCGAGGATCTCGCGCGGGAATTGCTGCTCCGGTTCAAGAACGCCTACCCGTTGATCGCCTGGCTAAGACAGGCGAAGTAGCCTGCTCAGGTCCCTTCTTCGGCCTCTTCCGGCGCACGGGTGGCTCTGGCGAAGATCGGTGCGATCCACAAGCCCGCCTCATACAGCAGGCAGATCGGCACCGCCAGCAGCAACTGGCTCATGACGTCGGGCGGCGTAACAATGGCGGCAATCACGAAGGCGCCGACAATCACGTAGGGCCGCACTTCCTTCAGCTTTTCCACTGTGACCAGGCCCATGCGCACCAGCACGACCACCACGATAGGCACTTCGAAGGTGATGCCGAAGGCGATGAACATGGTCATGACGAAGCTGAAATAGCTGTCAATGTCCGGCGCTACCGATACCGAGGCGGGCGCGAAGTTGTTGACGAAGCTGAACACCACGCCGAACACGAAGAAATAGCAAAAGCCGACACCCACCATGAACAGCAGGGAGGAAGAGATCACCAACGGTGCGATCAGCTTCTTCTCATGCGTGTACAGGCCGGGGGCGACGAATGCCCATGCCTGATAAAGTACCCAAGGCAGAGCCACGACAAAGGCCACCAGCAGGGTTACCTTCACCGGAATCAGGAAGGGAGTGATGACGCCGGTGGCAATCATCTTGCTGCCAGCGGGAAGCGCGGCCATCATTGGTTGAGCCAGCACATCATAGATATGCCCCGCCCAGGGCATCAGGCATAGGAATACCACGATGACCGCGAGCGAGGCCTTGATGATGCGGTTGCGCAGCTCGACCAGATGCGAAATGAAGGTGTCGCTCGCACCATTGGTTTGGGGATCCTCGCTCATCGCTCAATGAAAAAACTTGGCCGGCCTGCCGCCCGGCCGGTATCTGGCGACCCGCGCCGCGGCAGAAACGACATGCGTGCGGTGCCCGTTCTGGCGCTTGTACCAGGCCGGGATGGAGGAAGTGCGGGCCAGCTTCTTCCGGCGAAAATCCTTCGCCTTGACTGCGAGCGGGGCCGACATCGGCGTCTCCGGCTCGGGATTCGTCGAACCCGCATTCCACGCCGAGTTCAGCTCGCTTTCCACCTGCGAGATGTCTTTCGCAATGCTTTGCTCGACTTCGGAAGCCGCTTCCTTCATGTCCTTCTGCATCTTGCGCAGCTCTTCGAGCTCGATCTCGCGGCTGACTTCGGATTTGACGTCATTGATATAGCGCTGCGCCCGCCCGAACAGCGTGCCGGCCATGCGTGCCACCTTGGGCAGCCGCTCCGGTCCGACGACTACCAGCGCGACCACCCCGATCAGGGCAAGTTTGGAAAGACCAAGATCAATCATGGACAAAGACGAGCGACCCGCTCTGGAATGGCAGGATGCAGCCCGTGATCACGACGGTGCAAACTCAAGTCCTGCTTTTTTCTTTGGCGTCGACGTCGATAGTGGTCTTGTCGGCCACTTGCGCCGGAGCGCCTTCCTGCGCAGGCTTGTCTTCCTCGCCCTTGACGCCGTCCTTGAAGCCCTTGACGGCCTTGCCGAGGTCGGAACCGATATTACCCAGCTTCTTGGTACCGAAAATCAGCACCACCACCAATAGCACGATCAGCCAGTGCCATACGCTAAAGGAACCCATTACTTTCTCCTGACCGGGCGGAAACGCCCGGAATTTACTGTTTGATGCATTACATCATTGCACGCCACGGGCGCGGTCCGCCTATGACATGCAAATGAAGATGGTACACCTCTTGCCCGCCATTGGGACCGGTGTTGAACAATGTCTTGAAACCGCCGTCGCCCTTGCCGTCTTCGCCGGCAGTGTATCCGCAGCCATGCTCCGCCGCCAGCTTTGGCGCCAGCAACATCATCTTTCCAAGCAGCGCCGAGTCGCGTTCGGTGCAGTCCGCGAGTGTAGCGATGTGCTGTTTCGGCACGATTAAAAGATGGACCGGCGCTTTCGGGTTGATGTCGTGAAACGCTACCAGCTCATCGTCTTCATAGATGAATTTCGAGGGAATCTGTTTGGCGGCGATCTTGCAGAAAATGCAGTCGGTCATCTCTCAATCTCCATTGCGTTCGCGTTCGATCAATTTGCGCTTGGCCTTTTCCTCGATGCCGGAAATTCCTTCGCGCCGCGCCAGTTCATCCAAGACGTCCTGCGGCGTCAGGTCGAAGTTCGCCAGCATGATCATCGAATGAAACCACAGGTCGGCACATTCGTACACCAGCTGGGACTTCTCGGCACCGGCACGCACATCCTTGGCGGCCATCACGGTTTCCGTCGCTTCTTCGCCAATCTTCTTCAAGATGGCGTCGTCCCCCTTGGACAGCAGGCGCGCGACATAGGAGTTTTCCGGATCGCCGCCCTTGGCGGGCTTGCGCGACTCGATCACGGCTGCAAGACGGTTCAGGGTTTCACTCATGTCTTCAGAACGGCGCACGGGCCCGGTAATCTGCGTTGTCGATTGCGAAGCCTGCCATCGGCTCCGCTTTTCACTTGTATATCTGTTCCGGACTTTTCACTACCGGCTCGACGGTTTGCCATTCTCCCGCTTCGGCCCTACCGGCGAACTTCTGGAAAAAGCAGGAATGCCGACCGGTATGACAGGCGATGCCACCGGTCTGCTCGACCTTGAGCAACACCACGTCCTCATCGCAATCGAGGCGGATTTCATGCACTTTTTGAATGTGCCCGGATTCCTCGCCCTTGTGCCACAGCTTCTTGCGTGAACGGCTCCAATACACCGCTTCACCCAGTTCGACGGTCTTGGACAAGGCCTCTCGATTCATCCACGCGAACATCAGCACGTCGTTGGAGCCGACTTCCTGGGCGATGACGGGAACCAAGCCATGCTCGTCCCATTTCACCTTGTTCAGCCATTCGGCTCCAGCGCTCATGCCAGCCTCATCGGTATGCCCTGCTCTGCCATGAAGCGCTTGGCTTCCTGTACGGTATGCTGTCCATAATGAAAAATGCTGGCAGCCAGCACGGCGTCGGCGCGACCGAGCTTGATGCCGTCAGCGAGATCCTGCAAACCACCCACACCGCCGGAGGCGATGACCGGTATCGAAACGGCATCGGACACCGCGCGCGTCAATTCGAGATCAAAACCGCTGCGCGTGCCGTCACGATCCATGCTGGTGAGTAAGACTTCGCCGACACCATGGCGTTCCATTTTTTTCGCCCATTCAACCACCTCGAGACCAGTGGGCTTGCGGCCGCCGTGCGTAAACACTTCCCATTTGCCATCGCCTGTTTTTTTGGCATCGATGGCCACCACGATGCATTGCGAACCATACTTCTGCGCGGCGTCCTGCACCAATTGCGGGTTCGCGACGGCGGCGCTGTTCATGCTGATCTTGTCCGCCCCGGCATTGAGCAGGCGACGCACATCATCGACCGTGCGCACGCCGCCGCCCACGGTTAGCGGAATGAATACCTGCGAGGCGACCGCTTCGATG
>JAEWBA010000089.1 GCA_023391395.1 Pseudomonadota bacterium | reverse complement strand
GACTGGAAGAAGACTTGCGTGAGGCGCACGCGCAAGAGTTGTCCTCCATCGCCGGCCTGCTCGATGCCGGCGGCTACGAACAGGCGGGACAGGGCGTGCGGCGCCTGATGTTCCTGGAAAAATTCGGCGACGAGATCGAGCATATTCTTGAATCCCTCTAGCGCCTGAGCGCGCGCGCTTGCCGTACTCCTTCGTTCGAGGAAAAAGGCAGGCGGCACACACAATCGGCAAGCTACTAGTCAATGGCCCTACTGCAAATTTCCGAACCCGGCATGTCGACCGCGCCGCATCAACACCGGCTGGCGATCGGCATCGACCTGGGTACCACCAACTCGCTGGTGGCGACCGTGCGCAACAGCATTCCCGAGGTTCTCAGCGATGAGGAAGGGCGTTCGCTCCTGCCTTCCATCGTCCGTTACCTGCCGGACGGGCGGGCGCAGATCGGTTACAAGGCGCAGGCGACGCAATCCAGCGATCCGAAGAATACGATCGTTTCGGTCAAGCGCATGATGGGCCGTGGCCTGAAGGACATTGCCCATGCCGAAAACCTGCCTTACGACTTTCTCGATACGCCGGGGATGGTGCAGTTGAAGACCGTCGCCGGCGTGAAGAGCCCCGTCGAAGTGTCCGCCGAAATTCTCGCCACCCTGCGCCAGCGTGCCGAAGACGCGCTCGGGGACGAACTGGTGGGAGCGGTGATTACCGTGCCCGCCTATTTCGACGATGCGCAGCGGCAGGCGACCAAGGATGCCGCCACGCTTGCGGGCTTGAACGTTCTGCGCCTGCTGAATGAGCCGACAGCCGCGGCGATCGCCTATGGACTGGATACCGCGTCGGAAGGCGTATTCGCCGTGTACGACCTGGGCGGCGGCACCTTCGACATCTCCATCCTCAAGCTGACCAAGGGCGTGTTCGAAGTGCTCGCGACGGGCGGCGATTCCGCGCTGGGCGGCGATGACTTCGATCATCGCATCTTGTGCTGGATCATCGAGCAGGCCAAGCTGTCTCCCTTGTCCGATCGCGACATGCGTCTGCTGATGGTCAAGTCCCGGGCTGCCAAGGAATTGCTGACCACGAATGCGGAGACGCAAATCGATGCGGTGCTGCAATCCGGCGAAGAAGTGCATTTGAGCCTGAGCGCGGAAACCTTCGCCGAAATCTCCAAGCACCTGGTGCAGAAGACGCTCCTGCCTACCCGCAAGGCCTTGCGCGATGCCGGCCTCTCACCCGAGGACGTGGATGGTGTGGTGCTGGTAGGGGGTGCGACGCGCATGCCCCTGATACGCAAAGCGGTCGGAGATTTCTTCCAGACGCTGCCTCTTGCCAATATCGACCCGGACAAGGTGGTGGCGCTTGGTGCGGCGATCCAGGCCAATCTCCTGGCCGGCAATCGCGCCGCCGGCGACGATTGGCTGCTGCTGGACGTGATTCCGCTGTCGCTGGGCATCGAAACCATGGGTGGCCTGGTGGAGAAGGTTATTCCCCGTAATTCGACCATCCCTTGTGCGCGCGCGCAGGAATTCACCACCTTCAAGGATGGCCAGACGGCAATGGCCATCCACGTGGTCCAGGGCGAGCGCGAGCTGGTGACGGATTGCCGTTCCCTGGCCCGTTTCGAGTTGCGCGGCATTCCGCCGATGGCGGCCGGCGCGGCGCGTATCCGCGTCACTTACCAGGTCGATGCCGACGGGTTGCTGTCGGTATCGGCGCGTGAGCTGCACTCCGGCATCGAGGCGTCCATCAGCGTCAAGCCTTCCTATGGCCTGGGCGATGACGAGATCGCGCGCATGCTGCAGGACTCGTTCAATTCCGCCGACACCGACATGAAGCTGCGCGCCTTGCGCGAGGAGCAGGTGGAGGCGGAACGCATTCTGCTGGCCACGCAATCGGCCTTGGATACCGATGGCGAGTTGCTCTCCGAGGTCGAGCGTGCCGATATCGCCCAATTGATGCAGAAGGTGCGCGAGACCGCTGGTGGCGAAGATCACGCCGCCATCAAGGCGGCGGTCGATGCACTGGCGCACGGCACCGAGGAGTTCGCGGCGCGTCGCATGGACCGCAGCGTGCGCGCCGCCCTGGCGGGCAAGAAGCTCGACGAAGTCGCGCCGGGCGAGCAATAGACGCAACCGATTCATCCATTCATCAGAGGTCATCAAGTGCCCCAGATCGTTGTACTCCCTCATGCCACGCTGTGCCCGGAAGGCGCCGTCATCGAAGCGCCGTCCGGTAAGTCGATATGCGACGTCTTGCTTGAACACGAAATCGAGATCGAGCATGCCTGTGAAAAATCCTGCGCCTGCACGACTTGCCACGTAGTCGTGCGCGAGGGCTTTGATTCGCTGGAAGAGGCAGAGGAAAAGGAAGAGGACTTGCTGGACCGGGCCTGGGGATTGGAGGCAACGTCCCGCCTATCCTGCCAGGCGCTGGTGGGCGATGAAGACCTGGTGGTGGAGATTCCGAAGTACACCATCAATCAGGTGAGCGAAAATCGCTGAGGCGAAGACAGCTTCAATTCGATTAAGGGGAAACTGTATGAAATGGACGGACATCACGCGCATTGCCGAAGAGCTGCATGACAAGTACCCGGATGTCGATCCGATGACGGTGCGCTTCGTCGACTTGCACAACTGGGTGGTCGGTCTGGAAGGCTTTGACGATGATCACAAGCGCGGTGGCGAGAAAGTGCTGGAAGCGATCCAGATGGCCTGGATCGAGGAAGCGAAGTAATTCCCGCACATCGACCCAAGAAAAAAGGCGGCACGCATGCCGCCTTTTTCTTTGGTGATTGCCTGGCTCAGGCGTGGGCCGTCAGCTGACCATTCACCACCCGGACACGGTCGCCGATGTTCCAGGCCGGTTGCTGGGCATAGGGGAAGGTGCGCACACGTCCATCCTCCATGCGGACCCGGACTTCATAGGTGGTGCTGCCGCGCGTGCGTTTTTCGATTTCGTTGCCGGCGTAACCGCCGCCGACGGCACCGGCCACTGTTGCCAGCGTACGGCCATTGCCGCCGCCGACCTGGTTGCCAAGCACACCGCCCAATACCGCACCGCCTACCATGCCCAGGCCGCTTCCCTGGGCTTCCTGGCGGATCGCATTGATCGATTCCACGCGCCCGCAACTGGCGCACACGCTCGGCGCCTGGGCGGTCTTGACCGGTTGGGTAGAGCGCGCCGGCGCAGGATTCTTAGGAGCCACATTCTGAGCCACACGGGGAGCCGGCGCCTGCGGTTTGGCGGGCGAAGCTTCCGCTTGCGGTTCGACCAAGTTGGCCGGCGAGGTGGCTGCCGTGGCGACGGCAGGAGCCGTGGCGGCGCTGATCGGCTCTGTCGGCGAAGCGGTGCCATGGGAAC
>JAEWBA010000339.1 GCA_023391395.1 Pseudomonadota bacterium | reverse complement strand
CGCTTGGACCGTTCAGCGAGCTGGAAACGCTGGTGCGGGGCGTGCTGGCTCCGCCCTACCTACTGGACTACCTACGTTTCTTCGTGCTGTTCGAGGACGACGGCACATTGGTCAAGAAGATTGCTGGCTACCATCAGTTCCATGCGGTTCGCGCAGCGATAAGGCAAGTCATTGAAGCGTCCGGTCCCGGTAGCAGTCAGAAAGGTGGCGTGGTGTGGCACACGCAAGGCTCAGGCAAGAGCATCACGATGACCTGCTTCGCGGCGCGCGTCATACGTGAATCCGCTATGGAGAACCCGACCGTGGTTGTCATCACCGACCGTAATGACCTTGACGGTCAATTGTTCGGCGTCTTCTCGCTCGCACAAGACCTGTTGCGCGAGCAGCCGGTACAGGCGGAAAGCCGGCAGGACTTACGCACCAAGCTGGCGAACCGCCCCTCCGGCGGCATTGTGTTTGCCACTATCCAGAAATTCATGCCGGGAGAGGGCGAAGACACCTTCCCGATGCTGTCCGACCGCCACAATATCGTCGTCATTGCCGACGAGGCACACCGCACCCAGTACGGCTTCGAGGCCAAGTTCAAGGGCGATGCCAAGGGCTATCAGGTCGGCTACGCCCAGCACCTACGTAACGCGCTACCTAACGCGACCTTCGTTGCTTTTACCGGCACGCCTGTCTCCAGTGAAGACCGCGATACCCGGGCGGTGTTCGGCGAGTACATCCACGTCTACGACATGCAGCAGGCGCGAGAAGACGGCGCGACCGTGGCCATCTACTACGAGTCTCGGCTGGCCAAGCTCGGACTGAAGGAAGAAGAGCTGCCGCACATTGACGACGAAGTCGATGAACTGGCCGAGGATGAAGAGGACGACCAGCAAGCCAAGCTGAAAAGCCGCTGGGCAGCGCTGGAAAAGGTGGTCGGCGCGGAACCACGCATCAAGCGGGTGGCTGCCGATTTGGTGGCCCACTTCGAGGAACGCAACAAGGCGCAATTCGGCAAGGCGATGGTTGTGGCGATGAGCCGGGACATCTGCGTGCATCTGTACGATGCCATTGTCGCGCTGCGCCCAGACTGGCATGACTCGGACCCAGAAAAGGGAGCTATCAAAATCGTAATGACTGGCTCGGCCAGCGACAAGGCACTGTTGCGGCCCCATATTTACTCCACGCAGGTCAAGAAACGGCTGGAAAAGCGGTTCAAGGACCCAGCAGACCCGTTGCGACTGGTGATTGTGCGTGACATGTGGTTGACCGGTTTTGATGCGCCATGCGTGCATACGCTGTACGTCGACAAGCCCATGAAAGGACATAATCTTATGCAGGCGATTGCCCGGGTTAACCGAGTGTTCCGCGACAAGCAGGGTGGCTTAGTGGTCGACTACATCGGCATCGCGAATGACCTCAAGCAGGCGTTGCAGGAATACACGGCGAGTAATGGGCGCGGACGCCCCACGGTCGACTCCCATGAGGCGTACGCGATTCTGGAGGAAAAGCTCGACGTGCTGCGCGGCATGATGCATGGGTTCGACTACAGCAGCTTCCTGACCGCAGGGCATAGTCTGTTGGCGAAGGCGGCGAACCATGTGCTGGGGCAGAGGGATGGCAAGAAGCGGTTTGCCGACGAAGCACTGGCGATGTCGAAGGCGTTTTCGCTGTGCTGCACGCTGGATGAGGCTAAAGTGGTGCGCGAGGAAGTCGCATTCTTTCAGGCAGTCAAAGTGTTGCTGACTAAGAAGGACATCAGCGCCAAGAAAAAGACGGACGAAGAACGGGAGCTGGCCATCCGGCAGATTATCGGCTCCGCTGTCGTCTCCACCGAGGTGGTCGACATCTTCAACGCCGCCGGTCTGGAAAAGCCGAATATCGGGATTCTGGATGACGAATTCTTGGACGAGGTGCGCAATCTGCCTGAGCGCAACCTCGCAGTGGAACTGCTGGAGCGATTGCTGGAAGGGGAAATCAAGAGCAAGTTTGCTGGCAACGTCGTGCAGAACCAGAAGTTCTCGGAATTGCTCGGCAATGTCATCAAGCGTTACCAGAACCGCTCCATCGAAACGGCGCAGGTCATCGAAGAGCTAATCGAGATGGCCAAGAAGTTCAAGGAGGCTGCCGAACGCGGAGCCGAACTGGGCTTGAATGCCGACGAGTTGGCGTTCTACGATGCGCTTTCCAACAACGAGGAATCGGTGCTGGAGCTGGGAGATGAGACGCTGCGCAGGATTGCCCATGAACTGGCCGAGAGTTTGCGCCAGAACATCAGCGTCGACTGGTCGGTACGGGAGAGCGTCCGGGCTAAGCTGCGGTTAATGGTGAAGCGCATTCTGCGCAAATACAAGTATCCACCAGTGAAGCAGGAGGAAGCAGTTCGCTTAGTGCTACAGCAAGCTGAGACGCTAAGTGCAGAGTGGGCGTAGGCTTGAGGAGTGAGGCGAAGACCGGCCGCCATGTATCTCATTGCTCTGTGGCTTCCGTCCCCTAAATCCAATGGTGGTTTCACGGGGTATGGTCATATAACTACCTTAGTTTCAGAGCAAGGTCTTTTGCCCTGGGATGGTAATAGCGTCGCAACATGCGCAGGTCCTTATGTCCGGTAGCCGCCGCCAGTTCGATCAGATTCGGTAGGCGTTCGGCCAGACGCGAGATCGCTTCATGCCGTAGTGTATGGAAAACGACACCTTTGATGTCAATGCGTATGCAAGCACGCGTAAACGCCTTTTTTACCGCGTCGGGTGAAATCGGGAAAACCCGCCCATCAACCGACTTCGGCAATGCTTCCAGCACCTCCACGGCTCGTGTGGATAGCGGAACGGTACGCGCTTCGCCATTCTTCGTGCAGCGTAGGTAGGCGATCCGTCGCTGAAGGTCGACATTCTCCCAGCGCAAGCCGAGCATTTCCCCGCGCCGCATCGCTGTTTCCAGTGCGAACTGTACCAGCGACTTCATCCAAGCATTCTGTGGGCCGATGAACCGACCATCCGTAGCACGCGGCGCGACCTCAAGCGCTTGCAGCAAACGTTCCTCCTCGCCGGGTTCGAGCCGCCGGTCACGCTCCTGCCCAGACGGTGGGCGTCTGATGAGTGCAACAGGATTGTTCGGAAGGGCGATGCCCCATTCCTTGACCGCGGTGTTGATTACGGCTGAGATGATGTTGAGCTCGCGGTTCACGGTGGAACAGGACACATGCTTTAGCCGCTCGTCGCGCCAGGCGGCGATGGCCTTGCTGTTGAGATTCGCCATGCTGCGCCTGCTCAGTGTCGACCGCATGAGCGATCGAATGCGAATGGCTTCGGTATCGTGGCCACGCTTGCCCGGCACGACTTCCCGCTGATAACGCAACAGAATGTCGGCAAACAGCGTGCGCTCGGCGTCGGTGCGGTCGACGTAGAAGCCGCGATCGATTTCTGATTCGACCTGTCTCGCCCACTTTTCGGCATCTTGACGGCTGCGAAAGGTTTTCTCTATGCCAGGATTGCCATGGCGCCGTACGCGCGCCTGCCACTTTCCATTCCTGCAACGAATTGAGGACATTTTCCACTCCTTTGGGTCAGGAGTGGGTCAAGGCGCCAAAAAGGGGAGGGAAAAACTGGCGCAAACCCATGTGGTCCGCCCCTCTTTGGACGGTTAGCTCAGGGGTAGAGCACTGCCTTCACACGGCAGGGGTCACTGGTTCGATCCCAGTATCGTCCACCAACAGAACGCAAATAAACAAGGACTTACGCAGAAACGTAAGTCCTTGTTTATTTCAGCGGCAGGTTGAAGTCATATAACCAAGGATTTCCACATGACCTTGCAACAAAAATGGATTCCCGGATTCTGCGCTTCGAGAAGGTTAGTGAGCTCATCGGCCCTCATGCGAAGTCTTCCCTGAATGACCAAATCCAAGACGGCTTGAAATCGGGCCTCGTACCGTGGGCTGGCCGGAAAATGAAGTCGCAATAGTTGCAGCCGCATGTATCGCCGAACTGCCCGATGACGAGATCCGGGAGGTGGTCACGCAACTCATGGCGGCCCGCAAACTCATGAACCCGCGTGTGAATGGGGAACTGGCCGAAGTTTCCTTCCAGTTCTACAAGTCCTCCGACAGCCGCAAGGGGAAGCGCCATGCGTGACCCTGTGACCGAATTTGGCGAGGCCATCGCTGCCGCTGGGCTGACTCCGCCGGAAAACATCCTCGCCGACGGTAAGCTGCACCGCTTCGCCCCCAACGGCAAGCGCGGTGACGATGCCGGCAGCTACGTGCTGTATGTGGATGGTAATCCGGCAGGCTGGTTTGGCGATTACCGCACGGGCGTCAATCAAAAGTGGCGTGCCAACCGTCGCCGCCTGCCTTCGACGCCGGAGGAGCGCTCGGCATATCAGGCCAAGTGGAAGGCGCTGCGCGCGCTGCGTGAAGCCGGCGACAGGGCTCGCCATTTATGGCTCTGATCGCACCCCTAGTTTCGAAGGTGAAAATCGGACCGTATTGCGGCCGGCCTCCTTGGCCTCGTACATGGCGGCATCGGCGCGCTTGAGCAACTCCTCTTGATCGGTTGCATCGTCCGGGAATATGGCGCCCCCGATACTGCCGCCGATCTGCACCGTATGCCCTTCGACCTTGAATGGCCGTGACAGGCAGTCCCGCATTTTTTCCGCCA
>JAEWBA010000310.1 GCA_023391395.1 Pseudomonadota bacterium | reverse complement strand
TCCTAACTGCGCTTGACCGCGAAGGGCGAGAATCCCTGGCACTCCGGCATCATTTCCAGGTAATTGATGTTCACGTGTGGCGGTAGGGTGGCGATCCAGTAGGCGGCTTCGGCGATGTCGGCCGCCGTCAGCGGCACCGTGCCCTCGTAGACCTTGGCCGCCGCTGCATCATCCTTCAGACGCACGTTGGAAAACTCGGTGCCGCCGCACAGGCCGGGCGCGATGTTGGTCGCGCGCACGCCGGTGCCGACCAGGTCGGCGCGCAGGTTGAGGGTGAACTGGTCGACGAAGGCCTTGGTCGCGCCATAGACATTCCCGCCCGGGTAAGGGTAGGCGCCGGCCACCGAGCCGATATTGATGACCAGGCCGCTGCCGCGCGCGACCATCGCCGGCAGGAGCGCATGCGTCATGGCCACCAGGCCCTTGCAATTGGTGGCGATCATGGTTTCCCATTGTTCCAGCGATGCCTGCTGTGCCGGGGCGATACCGAGCGCCAGGCCGGCGTTGTTGATGAGGACATCGATTTCACGCCAGGCTTCAGGCAGGCCGGCCAGCATGGCCTCGATGGAACTCTGGTCGGCGACATCCAGCGTCACCGGCAGCAGCGCTTCCCCGAGCTCGGCCGCCAGCGCGTCGAGCCTTTCCTTGCGCCGTGCCGCAGCGATCACCTTGTTGCCATGCCGTACAAACTTGCGCGCCATTTCGGCGCCGAAGCCGGAACTCGCGCCGGTAATCAGGACAATCATGGTAGGCCCGTTCATTGAAAATACGTAAGCTCAAAATTGTAGCCCAAAGCGGCATCAGGCTTGGGCTGCGCGGCTTGCCGAATCCTGGCGCCTCGCTTACAATTTGCTACCATTTCGTCTCACGTGACTGGCGAAAGCCGCGACCATGCTTGCGGCAGAAAGGTGGACACCCACCGGGGAACGTGAGATTCGGAAGACGCATCGCATCTTCCCGCCGTTCGCCTGGGCAGCCACAAATGGAAAGCACGACCGAGGCTGCCTTTCTCCATGCATTCGTCCTCGTCGTTTCCGGCAAACCCGCTGCAATCTTCATCGTTTGGAGTCGTTCATGTTCGCAAAAGACCACACCATCGCCAAAGTCGATCCCGAGCTTTGGGCCGCCATCCAGCAGGAAAACACCCGTCAGCAAGACCATATCGAGCTGATCGCCTCGGAGAACTACACTTCGCCCGCGGTGATGGAAGCGCAGGGCTCTCAGTTGACCAACAAGTATGCCGAAGGCTATCCCGGCAAGCGCTACTACGGCGGCTGCGAATTCGTCGACATGGCGGAAACCCTGGCGATCAACCGCCTGAAGGAATTGTTCGGCGCCGAAGCCGCCAACGTGCAGCCCAACTCTGGCTCGCAAGCTAACCAAGGCGTGTTCTTCGCCATGCTGAAGCCGGGCGACACCATCATGGGCATGTCGCTGGCCGAAGGCGGCCACCTGACCCACGGCATGGCGCTGAACATGTCGGGCAAGTGGTTCAACGTCGTCTCCTACGGCTTGAACGAGAAGGAAGAGATCGATTACGACCAGATGGAGCGCCTGGCGCGCGAGAAGAAGCCCAAGCTCATCATAGCCGGCGCTTCGGCTTATGCGCTGCGCATCGATTTCGAGCGCTTCGCCAAGGTCGCCAAGGAAGTCGGCGCCTATTTCATGGTGGACATGGCCCACTATGCCGGCCTGATCGCCGCCGGCGTCTACCCGAACCCCGTGCCTTACGCCGACTTCGTCACCTCGACCACCCACAAGTCGCTGCGCGGCCCGCGCGGCGGCGTGATCCTGATGAAGGCCGAGCACGAGAAGGCCATCAATTCGGCGATCTTCCCCGGCATCCAGGGCGGTCCGCTGATGCACGTCATCGCCGGCAAGGCGGTCGCCTTCAAGGAAGCCCTGTCGCCCGAGTTCAAGGCTTACCAGGAGCAGGTGGTGAAGAATGCCGATGCGCTGGCGAAAGCCCTGATCGCGCGCGGCCTGCGCATCGTCTCCGGTCGTACAGAGTCGCACCTGATGCTGGTCGACCTGCGCGCCAAGAAGATCACCGGCAAGGAAGCCGAAGCCATCCTCGGTTCGGCCCACATGACCTGCAACAAGAATGCAATCCCGAACGATCCGGAAAAGCCCTTCGTCACTTCGGGCATTCGTCTTGGCAGCCCGGCGATGACCACGCGCGGCTTCAAGGAAGCGGAAGCGACCAAGGTCGGCAACCTGATCGCCGACGTGCTCGACAACCCGCACGACGCGGCCACCATCGAGCGCGTGAAGGCGGAAGTCAGGAAGCTGACCGAAGCCTTCCCGGTCTACGCCAAGTAAGCCTCACGCAACGCCGCAGCTCAGTCTGCGGCGTTGCATTTTCATCCACACCATGATCATGGGATGCAGCGTGCGCAAGGGCGAAGCTTCATGCGCCTTGGCGCCTTTCGATGCCTGCGGGCCGGACCGCGCAAACGGCCGGCGCATGGGGGCACGCATCTTGATCTTTTCACTGGCCCGCAACAGAATTGATTCATTGTCAATGTTGTTCGCGCCAGACTTTCCGGCTTAGCCGACCAGCGCCATGAAATGTCCCTTCTGCCATCATGACGACACCCAGGTGATCGACACGCGCGTGTCGGAAGAGGGGGCCACCATACGCCGCCGGCGGCGCTGCCTGCATTGCGAAAAGCGCTTCACCACCTACGAGCGCATCGAGCTGAACATGCCGGTGGTGGTCAAGAAAAATGGCAGCCGCACCGAGTTCGACCCGGTCAAACTGCGCGGCAGCCTGATGCTGGCGCTGCGCAAGCGGCCGGT
>JAEWBA010000217.1 GCA_023391395.1 Pseudomonadota bacterium | reverse complement strand
GGCGATATGGCTGTCGATATACGCGGGCGTGATCCAGTTGGTTCTGGGCCTCTTTCGTTGCGGCAGGATCGCGAACCTGGTATCGCAGCCGGTTGCTACCGGTTTCATCAATGCCGCCGCCCTGATCATCATCTTTTCACAACTGCCTGCCTTGTTCGGATTCGCGCCGACGGCGGATAGCGTGCAGCACCTGCCTGCCATGTTGGGCCAGGCTTCGGTGCTTGCCACCACCGCTGTGGGCTGCGCGGCGGTGGCGCTCTTGGTGGCCTTGAAACGATTCGCGCCGAAATTGCCGGCCATGCTGATCGTTGCGGTGGCGGGCATTTTCCTGAGCTGGTTTTATGACTTTGCCGCGCTCGGGGTGGCGACGATCGGCAAGGTCCCGTCCGGCTTGCCGTCGCTCTCGCTGCCGCCGGCCATTTCCTTCGATAGCCACCAGCAGCTCTGGCCGGCAGCCCTCATCATCGCGTTGATCAGCTTCACCGAAGCAATGTCGAGCTGCAGGATATTGGCGCGCGCCAAGCGCGAGCAATGGGACCAGGACCAGGAGCTGGTCGGGCAAGGCCTGGCCAAATTCGTCGGTGGCCTTACCGGCACCTTTCCCGTGAGCGGCTCCTTTTCCCGCTCTGCCCTGAACCTGTATGCCGGCGCGGTCAGTGCCTGGTCGACGCTGTTTGCGGTGCTTTGCGTGCTGCTGACCTTGCTGTTCCTGACCGATGAGATCCGCTATCTGCCGCGCTCGGTGGTGGCGGCGATGATCATCGTTCCGGTGCTGGGCCTGCTGGACTTCGCCGCCATGCGGCGCTTCTTCCGCATCGCCACGACGGAAGGCAGCATCGCGCTGGTCACCTTCATCGTGACGCTGATGTCCGCGCCGCGCCTGCATTGGGGAATATTCGCCGGCATCGGACTGACCATGGCTGCCTTCCTGTATCGGCGCACGTCTCCGCGCATCGTCGAGGTTGCCTTGCACGAGGACGGCACCATGCGCGACCGCCATCGTTTCGGCCTCGATCCGGTCGCCTCCGATGTGCTGGCGGTGCGCATCGACGCCGCCCTGAACTTCCTGACGGCGGCGGCGCTGGAGCGCTTCATCATGGAACGGACCGGGGAGCGTCCTGACATTCGGCGCGTCTGGTTGTGCGCGGGATCGATCAACGATCTCGATGCCAGCGGGCTCGACACCCTGGTGACGCTCAAGGAGAATCTGGCGCGCGATGGCGTGGACTTCTATGTGTCTGCCCTCAAGATGCAGGTGTGGAATGTCATTGCCCAATCCGGCGCGGCCGGCAGGCTGGACCAGGAGCGTATCTTTACGACCGATGCGAAGGCGCTTGCCGCCTTGCGAAGCGCCACCGGGGCGGCTTGAGAGGCCACCCGGTCCGACCTCTATCCGAAAGCGATTCTCGTAGAAAAAGAAAAGGCCGCATCGCTGCGGCCTTGTTCTTTGCGGCGCGGAGCCCGGTTATTTCTTCTCTCCGTTGCCGTTCTTTTCCCCGTTGCCGTTCTTTTCGCCGTTCTTCGGGTCGTTGATGGTGTTTTCCTTCTTGCTTTCGATCTTCGGCGACTTCGACAACTGCACCGGCAAACCCTTCAGGTGGTTGAGTGCCTGCGCCAGCTGGAAGTCGTCCTTGCCGCCGAATTCCAGGGGCTTGCGCCGTTTTTCCAGGGCGGCCAGGCGCTGCTCTTCTTCCAGTTCGTCGATCTTGGCGCGGGCGTCTTCCTTGTCCTTGTCGTTCGACAAGTGCTTGGTCAAGTCAGCTTCGCGCAGGCGCAGGCCGTTCAGGCCGTCGCCGTCCGCGGTTTCATCGACCAGCAGATCGGGGACGATGCCTTTGGCCTGGATCGCGCGGCCGCTTGGCGTGTAGTAGCGTGCGGTGGTCAGCTTGACGGCGGTGTCGGCCGACAGCTGGCGAATGGTCTGCACCGAGCCCTTGCCGAAGGTTTGCGAGCCCATGATGGTGGCGCGCTTGTAATCCTGCAGGGCGCCGGCGACGATTTCGGAGGCCGAGGCCGAACCGGTGTTGACCAGCACCACCATCGGCACCTTCTTGATCGCTTCGGGCAGTTTGGTGAGCGGGTCGCCGCCGCCCGAGCGCGCCGAGGTATAGAACTCCCGTCGCGCATAGAAGGTCGCTTTCGAATCCGGCAACTGGCCGTTGGTCGAGACGATGGGCACATCCTTGGGCAGGAACGCGGCTGACACGCCGATGGCGCCCGGCAGCACGCCGCCCGGGTCGTTGCGCAGGTCCAGCACCAGGCCCTTCAGGTTCGGTTCCTGCGCATAGAGGGCGTTGATCTTCTTGACCATGTCTTCGACCGTCGGCTCCTGGAACTGCGCCACGCGCAGCCAGGCGTAACCGGGCTCGACGATCTTCGACTTCACGCTCTGCACGCGGATTTCCTGGCGCACGATGGTGACGATGATGGGCTTGTCTTCTTCCTTGCGCGCGATGGTGAGCGTGATCTTGGTGTTGGGCTCGCCGCGCATGCGCTTGACCGCCTCGTCCAGGGTCAGGCCCTTGACCGGGGTCGAATCCAGGCGCGTGATCAGGTCGCCGGCTTTCAGGCCGGCCTTGAAGGCGGGCGAATCCTCGATCGGCGAAATGACTTTCACATAGCCGTCTTCCATGCCGACTTCGATGCCGAGGCCGACGAACTTGCCCTGCGTGCCTTCGCGCAGCTCCTTGAAAGCCTTCTTGTCCAGGTAGGCGGAATGAGGATCGAGCGAGGCGACCATGCCGGAAATGGCTTCGGTCAAGAGCTTCTTGTCTTCCACCGGCTCGACGTAGTCGGTCTTGATCAAGCCGAATACGTCGGCCAGTTGGCGCAGCTCTTCCAGCGGCAGACTTGCCGTGTTCTTCTGTGCGCTGGCCTCGAATTGCATCGAGCCGGCGACGCCGGCAATGACCCCGAGGCCGATCAGGCCGAAATTCTTAAGTTTGCTGCCCATGTGTCACCTGATTGTTACCCATTCGAGAGGGTCAAAAGCGCGGCCCTGATGCCGCATTTCAAAGTATAAACCCGATTGTTCGCTACCACCGCTGTTGCCGGCGTTGGCGATGATTTCGCCGGTTTTGACCATTTCCCCGGCTTGTTTCAGCACCGCCTGGTTGTTGCCGTAGATCGTCATGTACTGACTGCCGTGGTCGATGATGACAAGATTGCCGAAGCCGCGCAGCCATTCGGCAAATACCACTTGGCCGTCCGCCACCGCCTTCACCTCGGCACCTTCCTCGGTGCGAATGAACAAGCCTTTCCAGCTTGGTCCGTCGCCGCGTTTGCTGCCGAATTTCGCGGTCAGCTCACCCTTGACCGGCAGCCGCAGCCGTCCGCGCAAGGCGCTGAAGGCGCGCGCTGCGCCACCGTCTTGGACGCTGGCAACGGGCGTGAGTTCATTCCGTGCAAGCACTTTTGGCGGTGGCTCGTCGTCCTCGATTGCATCAGGATTCGTCTGGCCGCGCCTTGATTTTCCTTGAACCGCGGTATTGGCGGCGCGTTCGCTTTGTTCGCGCGCACGCGCCAATTGTTCCTGGCGGCGTTTTTCCCGCGCAGCTGCCTCGGCCTTGCGTTGTTCTTCGATCAATTTCGTCAGCCGATCGACCAGTCCTGCCAAACGGCGTTCGTCGCGCTCGATATTGCCCACCTGCTTGCGCTGGGCGGCAAGCTTGTTCGACAACTGCGCAAGCAGGGCGGCGCGGCGCCCCTTGTCACGCTCCAGCTTCGCCTTTTGCTGGCGCTGCTCGGTAGCGATTTCTTCCAGTTCCGCCCGGGTTTCCTCGGCTTCTTCCTTGTTGGCCTCGAGCTCGCGCAGGCTTTCGCGCAAGCCCTCGATCAGCTTGGCCTGCGCCTGCGATACATAGCCCATGTATTGCAGGTCGCGATTGATGCGGTTGGGATTGTCGCCGGAGAGCAGCAGCTTGAGGCGATCCTCGTTGCCGGCGACATACTGGTCGCGCAGGATCTGGCCGAGCTGCTTTTGTCGGGCGGCCACATTTGCTGTCAGCCGGGCATGCTCTTCGGTCAATTTCCGCAGCTTTGTTTCGGCCTCCTTCTGCTCTTGCGCGAGCGCATACAGTTCGCGATTGGCGTCGGAGATTGCCTTTTCCGATTCCGCCAGCTCGTCGGCGGCATGGCTCTTTGCCGCTTCCGTGCGGCCGATGTCGCGCTTGAGCGCTTGCAGCTTTTGCTGCAAGCCGGCGCGCTCGGCTTCGGCAGAGCGCCTTTGCTTGCTGCGCTCGGTTTCGCGGGCAAGCGCCGCGCCGGCCACCGCCAGTGCCAGGCCGAACGCAAGCGCGGACCGCCATCCTCTCATGGACGGTTGGGCGCGGCGCGCTGCTCGGGTGCGGGATGATGCGGCATGCGAAACAGAA
>JAEWBA010000167.1 GCA_023391395.1 Pseudomonadota bacterium | reverse complement strand
CTCCATGACTGATCCGAACAAGAGCACGCCCAAGCCGACCGAACTCACGGTGCGCACGCAGTCGCGCGTCCTGGAAATCGGTTTCGACGATGGTGCCCATTTCTCGCTCCCCTTCGAATTCCTGCGTGTGAGTTCGCCGTCCGCCGAAGTACGCGGCCACGGTCCGGGACAGGAGATCTTGCAGACCGGCAAGCGCAATGTCCTGATCACCGCACTGGAGCCGGTGGGCAATTACGCCGTGCGGCCGGACTTTTCCGACGGCCACAATACCGGCATCTATACCTGGGATTACCTTTACTCGCTGGGCCGCAACCAAGCCTCGCTGTGGGAGCAGTATCTGCAGCGCCTGGAAGCCGCCGGCTTCACCCGCGAAAGCGGACGCGACGCCGCCATGCCTGAGGCAGGCGGACACAGCTGCGGCCACCATCACTAGCAGTTCATCGGCGGCTTCCGGCATCGGTCGGACAGTCGTATCCAGCGCCGGACCGCAGGTTGGAACTATCGCAATCCTGCGTAGGTCGGACTTGTATAATGCAGCTTGACTTCAACATCCTGCTGCCATGACCAATCAGACCCATTTCGGTTATCAGACCGTTCCCGAAGAAGATAAGGTGCGCAAAGTCGCCGAGGTCTTTCATTCCGTTGCTTCGAAGTACGACGTGATGAATGATTTGATGTCGGGCGGCCTGCATCGGCTCTGGAAGGCCTTCACCATCGCGCAGGCAGGTGTGCGGCCGGGCTTCAAGGTGCTCGACATCGCAGGAGGCACCGGCGATCTGGCGAAGGCGTTCGCGAAGCAGGCCGGTCCCAGCGGCGAAGTATGGCTCACCGACATCAACGAATCGATGCTGCGCGTCGGCCGCGACCGCCTGTTGAACAAGGGCCTGGCCATCCCCACCTTGTTATGCGATGCGGAAAAGCTGCCTTTCCGCGACAATTATTTCGATCGCGTCAGCGTCGCCTTCGGCTTGCGCAACATGACGCACAAGGATGCGGCCTTATCGGAAATGCGGCGCGTGCTCAAACCGGGTGGCAAGCTCTTGGTGCTGGAATTTTCCAAGGTGTGGGAACCGCTGAAGAAGCCCTATGACATGTATTCCTTTTCCGTGCTGCCCTGGCTGGGCCAGCGTATCGCCAACGATGCCGACAGTTACCGTTATCTGGCCGAATCGATCCGCATGCATCCGGATCAGGAAACCCTGAAAAAGATGATGGAAGACGTCGGCCTGGAACGCGTCGCCTATTCCAATCTCAGCGCCGGCGTGGCTGCATTGCATACCGGCGTCAAACTGTAGGAGATCACTCATGAAAAGATTGCTCGTTGCCGCAATGGTCGTCATGGCTTCCCTGGCGCTTACCATCACCGAAGCCGAAGCCCGGCGCATGGGTGGTGGTGGCTCCTTCGGCCGCCAATCGCAAAACGTCACCCGCCAGGCACCTCCGGCTCACGCCCCGAACCAGGCGAACAATGCCAACCAGGCGCGTCCGGCCGCTCCCGCTGCCACGCCGCAAGGCGTGCCGCCCAAACCCGCCAGTCCCTGGCGCAATATCCTGGGCGGCGCCTTGCTCGGCCTGGGCCTGGGAGCGCTGCTCTCGCATCTCGGCATAGGGGGCGCCCTGGCCAGCGTCATCAGCACGGTACTCATGATTGCCTTGCTGGCGCTGGCGGCGATGTTCATTTACCGCATGTTCCGCCGCAAGAGCGAGGATCAGGGGGCGCGGCCCGCGTTTGCAGGTTACGCCGGCGGCCAGGGGGAGGGTGATGCCGTGCGCACGCCGGAAATCGGCTCGCGGCTCGAGTCCGCAAGCCGACCTGTGGCCCTCCAGGCCGATTCGCAATTTGCTTCGGCCCAGGCGGGCAGCTGGGACGTGCCGGCGGACTTCGACGTGCCGGCCTTCCTGCGCAATGCCAAGACGTATTTCATTCGCTTGCAGGCAGCTTGGGACCGCGCCGACATCAACGACATCCGCGAATTCACCACGCCGGAAATGTTCGCCGAATTGCGCCTGCAACTGCAGGAGCGCGGCGCTTCGCCCAACCAGACCGACGTCGTCTCGCTGGACGCGGACTTGCTGGGGGTGGAAACCACGGACAAGGATTACCTGGCCAGCGTGCGTTTCTCCGGCATGATCAAGGAAGCCGAGAATGCGCCGGCCGAAGCCTTCACCGAAGTCTGGAACCTGGCGAAGCCGCTTTCCGGACAAGGCGGCTGGGTGCTCGCCGGTATCCAGCAATTCTCCGCTTCGCACTGAGTCGTTCCGGCAAACTGCTAAACTTGAGGCCGCCCGTGAATTATCACGGGCGGTTTTGTTTTCTATCGATGATTTCCAACACCGCTTCCGCCTTCATCAATCATCTGCTTGCCCGCGAAGCCTGGGCGCGCGACAAGCTTGCGCGCCATGCCGGCAAGGTGGCGTTCCTGGACGCCGGTGTGGCCGCGCTGCGTTTGCAGGTCGCCGCCGACGGCATGCTGCAGGCGGCCCCTGCGGATGCGGCCGCCAATGTCACGGTTCGTGTCCGCTTGAGCGACCTGCCGCTCATCATGCAAGATCGGGAGCGGGCGTTTTCCTATGTGCAGGTGGAAGGCGATGCCGACTTCGCCAATGCGATTTCGCAATTGAGCCAGTCCTTGCAATGGGAAGCCGAGGAAGACCTCAGCCGCTGGGTGGGCGAGATCGCCGCTAACCGGATGGTCGGCGGCGCCCGTCATGCGCTCGGACTTGCCAAGGCGACCCAGCAGGCGTTGGCCGAGAACCTGGCCGAATATTTCCTCGAAGAGCAGCCCTTGCTGATACGGCCGCAAACCGTCGCCGGCTTCGCCGAGGACGTGATCCGGCTGCGCGACGATGTCGAGCGCCTGGGCAAGCGTATCGAAAGACTGGAAGGGCGCCGCTAGATGCTGTTCAGAATTCCGCGCCTGTTCAAGATCATGCGCGTAGCCAGCCGCTATGGCCTGGACGATATCGCCATGGCCGGCCTGGCGCGTCCGCGCATCAACAAGCTGCTTTCCACCGTGATGTTCTGGCGTGATCTTTCCGCGCCCCGCGGCGTGCGGCTGCGCATGGCCCTGGAAAGCCTGGGGCCGATCTTCGTGAAGTTCGGACAGTTGCTCTCGACGCGCCGGGACCTGCTGGCGCCGGACGTGGCCGATGAACTGGCCCGTCTGCAGGACCGCGTGCCTCCCTTCGATTCCGAGCTGGCTATCGCCCAGATCAAGCGCTCCCTGGGCGCGCATCCCGACGACTTGTTCGCCGCCTTCGATCGCACCCCGGTGGCCTCGGCCTCGATTGCGCAGGTGCATTTCGCGCGCCTGAAGGATGGCCGTGAAGTCGCCGTCAAGGTGCTGCGTCCGGGGGTGAAGAAGTACATCGAGGAAGACATCGCGCTGATGAGCATTGCCGCCACCTGGGTGGAGCGGCTGTGGCCGGACGGGCGTCGTCTGCGGCCGCGCGAGGTGGTGGCGGAGTTCGACAAGTATCTGCACGACGAGCTCGACCTGATGCGCGAAGCGGCCAATGCCAGCCAGTTGCGCCGCAACTTCAACGGCTCGGCCCTGTTGGCCATACCCGAGATGCATTGGGATTACTGCTCGACTGCGGTGATCGTAATGGAGCGCATGCGCGGCATTCCGATCTCGCAGACCGAGCGCCTGATGGCCGCCGGCGTCGATATGAAAAAGCTCTCGCGTGATGGGGTCGAAATCTTCTTCACGCAGGTGTTCCGCGACGGCTTCTTCCACGCCGACATGCACCCCGGGAATATCCTGGTGTCGGTGGAGCCGGAAACTTTCGGCCGCTACATCGCGCTGGACTTCGGCATCGTCGGCACTCTGACCGATTTCGATAAGGACTACCTGGCCCAGAATTTCCTGGCCTTCTTCCAGCGCGACTACAAGCGCGTGGCCGAGGCGCATATCGAATCGGGCTGGGCGCCCAAGGAAACCCGGGTGGATGAACTGGAGGCGGCGGTGCGCGCCTGTTGCGAGCCGATCTTCGATCGCCCCCTGAAAGACATCTCCTTCGGGCAGGTGCTGCTGCGCCTGTTCCAGACTTCGCGCCGCTTCAATATCGAAGTGCAGCCGCAACTGGTGCTGCTGCAAAAGACGCTTTTGAATATCGAAGGCCTGGGACGCCAGCTCGACCCGGACCTGGACCTCTGGAAAACCGCCAAGCCTTATCTCGAACGTTGGATGAACGAGCAGGTCGGCTGGCGCGGCCTGGTGCGCCGCTTCAAGAGCGAGGCGCCACGCTACAATCATCTGCTTCCGGAATTGCCGCGCCTGGCGCACCAGGCCCTGCTGGCGCAAAGCGCGCAACCCGAGCAACAGAATGCCGACCTGCTGCGCCAATTGCTGGCCGAGCAGAGGCGCACCAACCTGATGCTGGGTTTTGCCGTCTTCTTTGGGGGCGGCCTGATCGGCGGGATTTTCCTGGTGCAGGCCATCCTGCGCTGGTATCAGGCGGCCGGATAAGCTCTTCTTCTCATGCCGGAATTCAGCACACGCAACCCTGCTTCCGCCGACTTCTGGAGCGAGCGCTTCGAACAAGGCTACACGCCCTGGGACCGCGGCGGGGTGCCGGCGCGGCTGCGCGACTTCGTGGCGCAGGCGGCGCGGCCGTATGTCACGCTGATCCCCGGCTGCGGCACGGGCTACGAAGTGGCCTGCCTGTCCGAGGCGGGTTGGGATGTCACGGCGATCGATTTTTCCGCCGCCGCGGTCGAGGCGGCGCGCAAGAAGCTGGGACCATGGGGACAGCGGGTGGTGCAGGCGGATTTCTTCAGCTTCGATCCGCCCCGGCCGCTCGAACTGATTTACGAATGCGCCTTCTTTTGCGCTTTGCCTCCACGCATGCGGCCGGCCATCGTGGCCCGCTGGGCCGAACTGCTGCCGCCGGGCGGCCTGCTCGCCGGTTTCTTTTTCATGGATGATGCGCCGCGAGGACCGCCCTTCGGTATTACTCCACCAGAGCTGGAAGGCCTGATGGCTCCGTGCTTCGAACGGATTACCGACGAAGTGGTGGAGGGTTTGCTGCCGGTATTCGCCGGAAAGGAACGCTGGCAGGTCTGGCGGCGCCGGTAATTCCAGCCGGTATTCAAGGATTGGTAACCTTCTTTCTTATCTCTGTCTTCTTCTTTGAAGTAGTTCTCATCTGACGAGATTATGCGGCTATAATCGCGGGAATTTTTGCCATAGGGATATGCGCATCCGCATTGCGGGATGTCCCCGGCAAGAACAGTAGAGCGGGCCTTTCAACCCGGCGTTTTAATGGATGGAGACGACATCTCGATCAGGCAGGCATCGATCGATCATGTTCCCTAGCCATCCCGGTTCCTTCATGGGGAGCAAAGATAAATGAACATCACGCTGATTTCCTTTGTCGTGTTGTATTTGCTGGGGACGCTTGCGCTGGGGGCCTGGGCCGGCACCCGCATCAAGAACACCAGCGATTTCGCCGTTGCCGGCCGCAGCCTGCCGCTGATCATGGTGGTGACGACCACCTTCGCAACCTGGTTCGGCGCAGAAACCGTGATGGGGATTCCGGCCAGGTTCGTGCAGGGCGGTTTGCACGATGTGGTCGAAGACCCTTTTGGCGCTGGCACTTGCCTGATCCTGGTCGGCATTTTCTTCGCCGCCAAACTGTACAAGCAGAATCTCCTGACCATCGGCAGTTTTTACCGCAACCGCTATGGCAAGGGGATTGAAATATTTTGCTCGATCGCGATCATCCTGAGCTACCTCGGCTGGGTGGCGGCGCAGATCACCGCGCTGGGCTTGGTGTTCTCGGTGCTGACCAATGGCGCGATGTCGGAAACCACCGGGATGATCGTCGGCACACTGGCGGTGCTGATCTACGTCGTGATCGGCGGCTTTCTCGCAGTCGCCTGGACCGATTTGATCCAGATGATCGTACTGGTGGTCGGCCTGAGCGCCATTGCATTCTTCGCCGCCGATCTGGCTGGGGGCGCCGACCAGGTCATGACCATGGTGACCGACAGCAATCTGCTGAACTTCCTGCCGCCGCCCACCTTCACCGATATCGCTTTCTTCATCGCCGCGGCGATAACGATGATGCTAGGGAGCATTCCGCAGCAGGACGTGTTCCAGCGCGTGATGTCGGCCAAGAATGCGCCGACTGCGCGCTCCGGCGCCGTCATCGGCGGCGCCAGCTATATCCTGTTCGCCTTCGTGCCGATGTTCATCGTCGCCAGCGCCGTCGTGGTCATGGGAAATGACGCTCTCGATCTGGCCAAGAACGACTATCAGCGTCTGCTGCCGACTTTCATCCTGACCAAGATGCCCTTGCTGATGCAGATCTTCTTCTTCGGCGCGTTGCTGTCGGCGATCAAGAGCACTTCCTCCGCCACGCTGCTGGCGCCGTCCACCAGCTTCGTCGAAAACATCCTGAAGAATCTGCGCCCGGAAATGACCGACAAGGAGCAGTTGTTCGCGATGCGTTGCTCCATCGTGGTGTTCGCAGCCCTGGTATTGGCCTATGCGATTGCGATGAAGGGCACCTCGATCTACGAACTGGTGTCCTCGGCTTACCAGGTGACCCTGGTCGGCGCTTTCGTGCCGCTGGTGATGGGCTTGTACTGGGGCCGCGCGACGACGCAGGGCGCGATCGTCTCGGTGGCTGCCGGCATCGGTACCTGGATCATGTTCTTTCCGCAGATTTCTCCTTGGGGCGAACACTTTCCCGGCCAGCTTGCCGGCCTGATGGCCGCGTTTGCCGGCATGATCGCCGGTTCGCTCCTGCCTCAGGTGCTGCGCAACCGCAACGAGCCCCGGGTGGCGGCCGAGCAGGTGAGGGCCTGAGCCCGGAACCCGGAGCCCGGATATCCTTCTCAAAAGCCGCCTGTCCGGACTGGGCCATCCTCCCCGGACAGGCGGCCTGCAGCCGGCGCCTTCCCCGCGCCGCCGATATCAATGCGCATGCGCCCAAAATCGCCCCGGAAATCTTTATAATTCAGGGTTTTGGAAGATTTTTCGCGGAGATTTTTATGCCGATCTATGCGTATCGTTGTGAAGCATGTGGCTTTGCCAAGGATGTGCTGCAAAAAGTGTCCGACGCGCCCTTGAGCGTGTGCCCGTCCTGCGACAAGCCCGCGTTCAAGAAGCAGCTGACCGCAGCGGGTTTCCAGTTGAAGGGAACCGGCTGGTATGTCACCGACTTCCGCGGCGGCTCAGGGGGCACCTCGGCGCCGGCCGCCAATGCGGCTGAACCGGCTGCGGCTGCCACCGGCACCAATGATGCTTCTCCGACCGCGGCCGCCGACAGCGGCAAATAGGCGGACCTGGCCTTGGGCCGTGCGGAGGACGCAAGTCCGCCTGCCAATCCCGGGAAGCCGTCACAGCCGTGAACGGCTTCCCCACCACAGATCATCATGCGCAGATATTTCATTACCGGACTGCTGATCCTCGTTCCCCTGGTCATTACCGGCTGGGTGCTGAGCCTGATCATCAGTACCATGGATCAATCCCTGCTCCTGCTGCCGGCCGAGTGGCAACCGAAAGCCTTGTTCGGTGTTCATATTCCCGGCATGGGGACGATCCTGACCCTTCTGGTCATCTTTCTTACCGGCTTGCTGGCGCGCAATTTCATCGGCAAGCGCCTGGTGTACGCCTGGGAAGCGACCCTGACCCGCATTCCCATCGTCAGCTCGATCTATTCGAGCGTGAAGCAGGTGTCGGACACCTTGTTTTCCTCGTCCGGCAATGCCTTCCGCAAGGCGGTACTCGTACAATATCCCCGTGAAGGCTCCTGGACCATCGCCTTCCTGACCGGCGTGCCGGGCGGCGACGTGAAGAACCATCTGGCCGGCGATTATGTCAGCGTCTACGTGCCCACCACTCCCAACCCGACGTCCGGCTTCTTTCTGATGGTGCCGCGCGCCGACGCCATCGAGCTCGATATGAGCATCGATGCGGCGCTCAAGTACATCGTCTCGATGGGCGTAGTGTCGCCCGATTATCTGCCCACCGCCGGTAATCCCGCGCCCGTGGCCGAGCGCACCGGCACCTGAAGCCACCGGACTGCGGTCGATGACGCCTTGGCCATCCAAGCAATTTGCGTCCTCAAGAAGAATCTGAAAACTGGAACCTGAACATGTCTATGCGAACTCATTACTGCGGCCTCGTCACCGAGGCCCTGCTCGGCCAAACCGTCAGCCTCTGCGGCTGGGTGCATCGGCGCCGGGACCATGGCGGCGTGATCTTCATCGACCTGCGCGACCGTGAAGGCCTGGTCCAGGTGGTGTGCGACCCGGACCGTGCCGAGGTATTCAAGACCGCCGAAGCGGTGCGCAACGAATTCTGCCTGCGCATCACCGGCCTGGTGCGCAACCGCCCGGAAGGGACGGAAAACGCCAGCCTGAAGTCGGGCAAGATCGAAGTGCTGTGCCAGGACATCGAAGTCCTGAATCCTTCCGTGACGCCGCCGTTCCAGCTTGACGACGACAACCTGTCGGAAACCACGCGCCTGACCCATCGCGTGCTGGACCTGCGCCGCCCGCAGATGCAGCGCAACCTGATGCTGCGCTACAAGGTGACGATGGAAGTGCGCAAGTTCCTCGATGCCAACGGCTTCATCGATATCGAAACGCCGATGCTCACCAAGTCGACGCCCGAAGGCGCACGCGACTACCTGGTGCCTTCGCGCGTGAATCCGGGCCACTTCTTCGCCTTGCCGCAGTCGCCGCAACTGTTCAAGCAATTGCTGATGGTCTCCGGTTTCGACCGCTATTACCAGATCACCAAGTGCTTCCGCGACGAAGACCTGCGCGCCGATCGCCAGCCGGAATTCACCCAGATCGATTGCGAAACCTCCTTCCTGAACGAACAGGAAATCCGCGATCTGTTCGAGGGCATGATCCGCCTGGTCTTCAAGAATGCGCTCGACGCCGATCTGCCCAATCCCTTCCCGGTGATGGACTACGCCACCGCGATGGGCATGTACGGTTCCGACAAGCCGGACATGCGCGTCAAGCTGCAGTTCACCGAACTGACCGAGGTGATGAAGGACGTGGACTTCAAGGTATTCTCCGGCGCCGCCAACATGGACGGCGGTCGCGTGGTCGGCTTGCGCGTGCCGGGCGGCGGCGCCATGCCGCGTTCCGAGATCGACGCCTACACCCAGTTCGTCGCCATCTACGGCGCCAAGGGCCTGGCCTACATCAAGGTCAACGACAAGGCCAAGGGTCGCGACGGCCTGCAATCGCCCATCGTCAAAAACATCCATGATGCGGCGCTGGCGCAGGTTCTCGAGCTGACCGGTGCCCAGGACGGCGACCTGATCTTCTTCGGCGCCGACAAGGCCAAGGT
>JAEWBA010000105.1 GCA_023391395.1 Pseudomonadota bacterium | reverse complement strand
CAATTGCAGCAGGCGCGCGAAGTGGCCTTCAAGAGCAGCGGCGAGCCCAGCGGCGCAATCCGCATCACCACCACCGATACCATCCTGCACGGCCTGCTGCTGCCGGTGCTGTCGCGCTTTGCCGCTGTGTATCCGCGCATCGAGCTGGAGCTGATCGCCGCCAATGCAGTCGCCGACCTCAGTCGGCGCGATGCCGATATCGCCATCCGCGCCACGCGCAAGCCGCCCGAGCATCTGGTGGGATCTCGCCTGGGACATTTGTCGTCGGCGGTGTTCGCCAGCCGCGCCTATCTGGAGCGCAGTGCAAAGCCGCTCGACCTGGCGCAAGCCGACTGGATTGCACTGGACGAGGCCTTGGCCGACCACCCTTCGGTCAAATGGCGGCGCCAGCGCTATCCCAAGCTGGCTGCCCGCTACCGCTGCAACAGCGTGTTATCGGTGGTCGGCGCGGTGATCTGCGGTCTCGGCGTGGCGGTGGCGCCGCTATTTCTCATGAAGGACCGGCCTGGCGTGGAAATCGTCGAGGGACCGCTGAAGGAATTGGAAACCGAGTTGTGGATGCTGGCCCATCCGGACGTGCGCCATTTGCAGAGAGTGAAGCTGCTGTTCGATTTTTTGCGCGAGAATGTCGCGCTTTAGCGCGCATGCCGCTGTCTGACCATCGGCGGCGTGTGGTCGCTGGTGCTGCTCCGCGGCGGACCTCAACAATAAAAAAGAGGATGAATTGAAGTACAAGCTGGTGATTTTCGATTTCGACGGCACGCTTGCCGATACCTTCCCTTTTTTCCTCGACGTCTTCGATATCCTCGCCGGCACCCATGGCTTCCGGCGCCTCGACAGGCAGCAACTCGATACGCTGCGCAGCTTCGACGCGCGCCGGATGATGCGCCACGTCGGCCTACCGATGTGGAAAATGCCGCGCGTGGCCATGCACTTTCGCGCCCTCATGGCACAGCATAGCCACCGTATCGCGCTGTTCGACGGCATCGCGGCGATGCTGCAGGAGCTGGCCGGCCGCGGCGTGGCGCTGGCGGTGCTGACTTCGAATTCGGAACAGAATGTGCGCGCCATTCTCGGCCCGGACAACGCTGCCTTGATTGCACACTATGCCTGCGGGGTGTCCCTGTTCGGCAAGCGCAGCAAGCTGCGGCATTTGTTGGCCAAGACCGGCACCGGGCGCGAGCAGGTGCTGTGCGTGGGTGACGAACTGCGCGATATCGATGCGGCGCATGGCGAGCGCCTGGATTTCGGCGCGGTAGCCTGGGGATATACGCATCCCGAAGCGCTGCGCGCCCGCCAGCCGGCGCATGTGTTCTCGCGTGTTGAGGAGATTGCCGCGGCGCTCGCCTGAGGCGCTTTCTTCCTTAGGCGGCCTGCGCGCTGGTTTTCATGGCGCGGGCGAAGGCGGCCTTGGCTTGCTGGTATTCCTGTTCCGCCATCCGGTATTCCGCCTCCAGTTCGGCGGCGCCGCGCTCGTCGAATAGCTCGATACTCGCCTGGCTGAGGGCCAGCAGGCGTTGGCGCTTGTTGAACAAATCCTTGGCAAGGAGAGCGAGGGTTTCTTCGGCGGAGTGATTCATGGTCGGTCGGACAGCAAACAATGCCCTTAAGACAGTTTCCGTGCCGAATCGTTCACCCCTGCGGACTTTCATCCGAAAATGATTCCGAAGCATCTGTGTACGGCCATGCCCTTGCTCACGGCTTGCGACGGTACGTCCTGTCGCAGCCGCTCGGCGAACCTATCTCTCAGGCCGGCTTCGGCTCGCCGAGCTCTTCGGCGGGAGCCAGTTGCCAGTGCTTTTCGCCTGGCGCGCGGTATTTCACCTTGCAGTCGAGGATGCTGCAGTAGCGGTACATCTGGCGCAGGCGTCGCTCCGCTTCTTCGCGGTCATGCGTCATGATGACGATGCCGTCGAGCTTCTGGCCGCTGCGCGTCTGAATCGAGAATTCGAATTTCAACATGGCCCCCTCCCAGCAGCCGGACCAGCTCAACCTCTAGCGGGTTGATGCCTGTCCGATTGGCACACCTGACAGCATGTCGAAAAACACTTGCGCGGGACGATCTTGCGGGCCTGAGGCCTACTACCCAGCCTGTGCATGCCCTTTCACCCGTCCGCCATGTTTTTCGCAGCCCGCCAACTGGGCGGCGCAAAGCCGGACCGGGTGGCGACGTGTTGCTTTGGCAAGTGTAATCCACTCCGCGGCCTGTGGAAAGCAAGGCTGTGCAAGCCTTCCTCCTGTCTTGGCTCAAGGTCCGCCCAGGGTTCCCCGGTATGCTGAGCCTCAAACATCCCTGTCCTGGAATCCATGCGACTGCCGATCCTGCTTGCCCTGTGCCTGTCCAGTCCCGCCGCGCTTGCGGAGGCCGGTGCCGGCGATCTGGGCGGAGTGTGGACCGGCTGGCAGTGCCCGGCCGGAGTGCGGCTTGATCCGGGCAAGTGCGCCAATTTCGTGCTTGAGCTGTTCCAGAAGGATGGCAAGCTGTGCGGCACGCATGTCTACGCTACCGCGGGCGCGAGCCAGATGGACGAGGGTGGGGAGATGCCTTCGTTGATCGGCGAAGTGGCCGATGGCAGCGCCGCAGTCACCGTGCAAAGCGGCCGCTCGCCGGCACGCATACGGGCCGAGCTGAAACTTGTGAATGGCCGGCTGCAGTGGCGGCGGCAGGAGGGAGAAGGGGATTTCCTGCTGCCGCCGGCCATACAGCTGACGCGCTCGCGCCACAAGAGCCTGCGCACGCCCGTGCTGGAGCGGCAGCTGCGCTCGGCCTGCTTCTCGATCTTCAGCATGACCAGCGTGTCTGCCGATCCGGCACCGCAGGCAAATCCTCCCGCCCCGCCGCGCGGGCCCGATTGATTACTTGGATTTTTTGCGCTTGGGCGCTAGCATCGTGCCGCGGCAATTCTCGGCGCCGCAGTGGCAGGCATAGGCC
>JAEWBA010000100.1 GCA_023391395.1 Pseudomonadota bacterium | reverse complement strand
CGTTTTGTTGAAAGCCTCGAGAGCTTGAGATGGATCTGCCCTGCGATTCACCTCCGGGCGAAATTGCGGGCCGCATTGAAGGAAGAATGCGACCGGACTGCCCGTCCCGATGTGAGGTTGTTCGCGGCGTGCTTTCACAAGCCCAGTGTCTCCTCCTCGCACTTGGTTGTTGACCGGCGGCAAGGTTGAAAACGAGCAGCGATTATATCAAAGACATAGTATTGATCTTTTGTTGTTACATCTTGATTTTTTTCATACATGAATGACCAACAGCAGTTACAGGACAGCAACAAGTCGCCGGCGGATCTGCCGCTTTCGGACACGGTGCGCGACGCCCTGGCGATTGCCAAGCGCGGCGCTGACGAACTCCTGATCGAAGCGGAGTTCGCTCAAAAGCTGGCGCGCGCCGAAGCGAGCGGCAAACCGCTGCGCATCAAGCTGGGGCTAGACCCGACCGCTCCCGATCTCCATCTGGGGCATACCGTGGTGTTGAACAAGATGCGCCAACTGCAGGATCTCGGCCATACCGTGATTTTCCTGATTGGCGATTTCACCTCCATGATTGGCGACCCTTCCGGCCGCAATGTCACGCGTCCGCCCTTGAGCCGCGAGCAGATCGAGGAAAACGCCAAGACTTATTTTGCGCAAGCCAGCCTGGTGCTGGATCCTCAGCGCACCGAAATCCGCTACAACTCGGAGTGGTGCGACGCACTGGGCGCGCGCGGCATGATTCAGCTTGCGGCCCGCTACACGGTGGCGCGTATCCTGGAGCGCGAAGACTTCACCAAGCGCTTCAAGGCCGGCACGCCGATTTCGGTGCACGAATTGCTCTATCCGCTGATGCAAGGCTACGACTCGGTTGCCTTGCAGTCGGACTTGGAACTGGGCGGCACCGACCAGAAATTCAATCTCCTGGTCGGCCGCGAATTGCAGAAGGATTACGGCCAGGAGCCGCAATGCATCCTGACCATGCCCTTGCTGGAAGGCCTGGACGGCGTGGAAAAAATGTCCAAGTCCAAGGGCAATTACGTCGGTATCACCGAGCCGCCGAACACCATGTTCGGCAAGCTGATGAGCATTTCCGACACCATGATGTGGCGCTACTACGAACTGCTGTCCTTCCGCTCGCTCGAGGAAATCGCGCGCTTCAAGAAGGAAGTGGAAGAAGGGCGCAATCCGCGCGATATCAAGGTCCTGCTCGGACAGGAGATCGTGGCGCGCTTCCATTCGCAACAAGCCGCGGAGGATGCGCTGGCCGATTTCAACAACCGCGCACGCGGCGGCATTCCGGACGATATTCCGGAAGTGCAGCTGACCGGTGCGCCGCTGGGTATCGGCCAATTGCTCAAGCAAGCCAATCTGTGTGCTTCGACTTCGGAAGCTCTGCGCATGGTGGAACAGGGCGGGGTGCGCATCGATGGCGCCACGGTCAGCGACAAGGCGCTGAAAGTCGAGGCCGGCAACTTCGTGATCCAGGTCGGCAAGCGCAAGTTTGCGCGCGTGACTCTGGCCTGAGGAAAGAAGCAGTGATTGCGCTCTTGCAGCGGGTGAGCGAGGCGCGCGTGACGGTCGCGGGCGAGACCGCGGGAGCCATCGGTATCGGCCTCATGGTGCTGTTATGCGCCGAGCGCCACGATGGCGAGGAAGAGGCGGAAGCCTTGCTGACGAAGCTGTTGAGCTATCGGGTGTTTCCGGACGAGGCGGGCAGGATGAATCGCAGCGTGAGCGATGTGGCGGGTGGCTTGCTGCTGGTGCCACAATTCACCCTGGCGGCGGATACGCGTTCCGGTACCCGGCCCTCGTTTACGCCGGCTGCGGCGCCCGAAGAGGGGCGGCGTCTGTTCGACTACTTCACCGGCCGCGCGCGCCAGCGCCATCCGGTCGTGGAAACGGGCCGTTTCGGCGCCGACATGAAGGTGTCGCTGGTCAACGACGGCCCGGTGACCTTCTGGCTGCAGATCAAGCCGCGTCAGCCACAAGCATGATGCGATTTCGACCATGAACCATTGTGAAAGGAGACCGACATGAGATTGTGGAGCGACTCATTCAAGGACGGCCAAGCCATTCCCGGCGAGTTTGCCTTTTGCGTTATCGACCCCGCGGCGCACGTCGCCATGTCCGCCAATCGCAATCCGCATCTGGCCTGGAGCGATGTGCCGGCGGGCACCAAGTCGTTTGCGCTTATCTGCCACGATATGGATGTTCCCTCGCGCGGCGATGACGTGAACCAGGAAGGGCGAACGGTGCAGGCCGATCTGCCACGGGTGGATTTCTTCCACTGGACGCTTGTCGATTTGCCCGCCGATATGCAAACGATTGCCGCCGGCCAGTTCTGCAACGGCGTGACGCCGCGCGGCAAGCCCGGCCCGGAAATTCCCGGAACCGGCGCGCGCCACGGCCTCAACGACTACACCGGCTGGTTCTCGGGCGACGCTGACATGGCGGGCGACTATTACGGCTATGACGGCCCTTGCCCGCCCTGGAACGATTCCCTCGTGCACCGCTACGTGTTTACGCTGTACGCCCTCGACCTCGAGCGCGTCCCGGTCGAGGGGCGCTTCACCGGCCAGCAGGTGCGTGATGCCATCAAGGGACATGTGCTGGCCGAAGCCCGCATCGGCGGCACCTATACCTTGAACCCTGCGCTGGCGTCCCGATCGTGACCGAAATCCTCTTGATCCGCCATGGCGAAACCGCCTGGAATGCCGAGAAACGGCTGCAGGGCCACCTCGACATCCCGCTCAATGCGGAAGGGCGCCGCCAGGCGGCGGCGCTCGGACGCGCCTTGCTGTCGGAAGAGCTCGATGCCATCGTCTCCAGCGACTTGCTGCGGGCGCGGCAGACGGCCCAGGAAATCGCCGCGCCACGCGGCATGGTGGTGCAAGTCGAGCCCGGCTTGCGGGAGCGCTGCTTCGGCGCCTTCGAGGGCCTGCTGTACGAGGAAATCGGCGGGCGTTTTCCAGAAGCCTATGCGGCTTGGAAGACGCGCGATATCGATGCGCGCTTCCCGCAAGGCGAGCGCAGCGCCGAAACCCTGCGCGAGTTCGCCGAGCGTGCGGTCGGCACGGTGATGCGGTTGGTCGGTCGCCATCGCGGCTGCCGGATCGCCCTGGTCAGCCATGGCGGTGTGCTGGAATGCGTTTATCGCGCCGCCCAAGGAATGGGTTTTGCCCATGCACGCGACTTCGACATCTTCAATGCCAGCATCAATCGCTTTCATTGCGACGGCGTGACGCTTCGGATGGCGCAGTGGGGAGATATCGCCCATCTGCAGCCGGCGGACGGCCTCGTGATGGACGAGATCGACCGCTGAGGCACGGCGTTACAATCATGGTCTTTCTTTCGGCAGTCGCTTTCCCGTGAATATCGGTCCCCATTCCCTTCGCAACAATGTGTTTGTCGCGCCCATGGCGGGTGTGACGGACCGGCCGTTCCGGCAATTGTGCAAGCAGCTGGGCGCCGGCTATGCGGTGTCCGAAATGGCCGCTTCCGATCCCCGGCTGTGGGCCAGCGAAAAGACCGCGCGCCGCATCAACCACGATGGCGAAATGGAACCGAAGGCGGTGCAGATTGCCGGCGCCGATCCGGCCATGCTGGCCGATTGCGCGAAGTTCAATGTCGACCGCGGCGCCCAAATCATCGACATCAACATGGGATGCCCGGTCAAGAAGGTGTGCAATAGCTGGTGCGGTTCGGCATTGCTGCAGAACGAGTCACTGGTCGGACGGATACTCGAGGCGGTGGTCGCCGCCGTCGATGTGCCGGTCACGCTGAAGTTCCGCACCGGCTGGGACAGGCGCAACAAGAATGCGCTAAGCATTGCGCGAATGGCGCAGCAAAGCGGCATCGCCATGTTGACCCTGCATGGCCGCACGCGTGCCGACGGCTACAGCGGCGAGGCGGAGTACGACACCATCGCAGCGGTGAAGGCCGCAGTGACGATTCCCGTGGTGGCCAACGGCGACATCACCAGTCCGGAAAAAGCTCGCTTCGTGCTGCAAA
>JAEWBA010000302.1 GCA_023391395.1 Pseudomonadota bacterium | reverse complement strand
ATGAACCTGGTGGCCAAGGAATTCATCGCGGCGCGCGACGACGAACGCGGCGTGCTGGTGCTTTCCCAATTCACCGGTGCCGCGCGGGAACTCCACGAGGCGCTCATCGTCAACCCTTATCACATCGAGCAAAGCGCCGAGGCGATCTACCGTGCGCTCACCATGCCGGAAGTCGAACAGAGGGAGCGCATGCGCAGCATGCGTACGCTGGTCCGCGATTTCAATATCTACCGCTGGGCTGGGCGCATGCTGCTCGATGCGGCGCGGCTGCGCCAGCGTGCACGCATCATGAGCAAGATCCGTTCGCACAGCCGCAAACCCTTGCGGCGCGTGGTCTGAGGCAAGGCATGGATGCCCTTTCCTCGACGCCTTGCATTCGCTTTCGCGCAAGAAGCGCAGTGGACGCTGTCGTACAATCGATGGCGTCGTGAAGAACAAGATCGGCCATGATTCCATTGTTTTCCGCAGAAGGCCTGCTGCGCCTTCGTGACATGACCCGCCCGGGCCTGCTGTGCGCCTTCGACTTCGACGGCACATTGGCACCCATCGTCGCCGATCCGACGCGCGCCGTGCTGCCCGACGACATCCGCGAGCGCCTGGTCGAGCTGTCCGGGTGCACGGCGGTCGCCATCATTACCGGGCGCTCGCTGGAAGACATCCGCCCGCGCCTCGGTTTCGAGCCGGATTTCATCGTCGGCAATCACGGCATCGAGGGCTTGCCGGATTGGGAACGCAGCGCCAGCGTCTACCGCAATATCTGCGATGACTGGCATGCGCGCCTGGCCGCGATGCTGGGCGGCGATCCCGCCGCCGTCGGCGTGGAAATCGAAGACAAGCGTTATTCCCTGTCCGTGCACTACCGCCGCGCCGCCGACTATGGCAAGGCGGAGGAAATGCTGGAGCGCCTGTTCGAAAAGCTCGAGCCGTCGCCGCGCGTGATTACCGGCAAGTGCCTGTTCAACCTGGTGCCGGCGGATGCCGCCGACAAGGGTGCGGCGATGATCGAGCTGCTCAACATCAGCGGCGCCACCAGCGCCATCTACGTCGGCGACGACGTCACCGACGAAGACGTCTTCAGGATGAAGCGAAGCGACGTTCTCTCGATCCGGGTCGAGCCGGCGGCCGACAGCGCCGCCGACTTCTTCCTGCCGCAGCACGAGGACATCGCGCAATTGCTGGATGAATTGGTGACGCAATTGTGTCGTGCCGGCGCCCAGAACTGGACCAGGATGGATCAGGAGTGAAACCACAGGCGGGCCGGCGCGACCGGCTGCGTCAGGAGAGCCATGCATGCAGACACTCGATCTCGGCTTGATCGGCAATTCCCGCACCAACGCGCTGATAGACAGGAAGGCGGCAATCGTCTGGTGGTGTTACCCCTTCTTCGACAGCGACCCGCTGTGCTGCTCCCTGTTGCGCGGCGAGGAAGGCGAGGAGGGCATCGGCTTCATCGACGTGCTCATGGATGGCGCCACCTACAGCGAGCAGTTCTACGAACGCAATTCCGCGATCCTGGTCACCCGCTTCAAGGACGATGCCGGCAACGGAATCGAAGTGATCGATTTCGCGCCGCGCTTTTACCACCATGGACGCATGTTCTGTCCGTCCATGCTGGTGCGCATCATCAAGCGCACCTCGGGTCGGCCGCGCATTTCGCTGCGCGTGCGCCCGACCATCGACTATGGCAGCAAGCGCACCGAGCCGCGCTACGGCGCCAATCACGTCACTTACTCGGGCACGACGCAATCGATGCGCGTGACCACAGATGTGCCGGTTTCCGCGATCGCCACCGAGCGTCCCTTTTTTCTGCAGGACAGCGTGACCATGCTGATGGGGCCGGACGAAACGGTGGACGGAACGGCTCCTGATGTCGGCCGCGCCTTCTACGAAAAGACCCAGGCCTACTGGCACCGCTGGGTACGCACGCTGGCGATCCCCTTCGAGTGGCAGGAAGTGGTGATCCGCGCCGCCATCACGCTGAAGCTGAATGCCTTCAGCGACACCGGCGCCATCGTCGCCGCCGTCACCACCTCGATCCCGGAAGCGCCCAACAGCGGGCGCACCTGGGATTACCGCTACTGCTGGTTGCGCGACGCCTATTTCGTGGTCAATGCGCTGAACAGCCTGGGCGCCACCGGGACCATGGAGCAATACCTGGATTACATCCTCAACGTGATCGCCGATGCGCGCGATGCCCCCTTGCAACCGGTGTACGGCATCCGTCGCGAAGCGGCTCTGGACGAATGGGTGGTGCCAAACCTGAAAGGTTATCGCGGCATGGGGCCGGTGCGGGTCGGCAACCAAGCCTACAACCAGGTACAGAACGATGTGTTCGGCGAAGCGATCTTGGCCAGCACCCATGCCTTTTTCGATTCGCGCCTGGAGCGGCCCGCCGGACGCGCCATGTTCAAGGACCTGGAACGGCTGGGCGAGCAGGCGATACGTAGTTATGAGCTGCCCGACGCCGGCTTGTGGGAGTTGCGCGGCTCGCGTCGTGTACACACCTTTTCCAGCCTCATGTGCTGGGCCGCCTGCGACCGCCTGGCTACCATTGCACGCCGGCTCGGCCTGGACGAGCGTGAGACGTACTGGCGCGGCCATGCGCAAAAGATCCACCAGGTGATCTCGGAGTCGGCCTGGAATGCCGAACTGGGGAGCTTCGTTTCCACCTTCGGCGGCGATCAGCTGGATGCCAGCCTGTTGCTGATGGCGGAATTCCAGTTCCTGAGCGCCGACGACCCGCGCTTCGTCTCCACCGTGCATGCCATCGAAACCCACTTGCGGCGCGGAGACTTCCTGCTGCGCTACGACGAGGAAGACGATTTCGGCCGGCCCGAGACCGCCTTTCTGGTCTGCACCTTCTGGTGGATCATCGCGCTGGCGCAGATGGGCAAGAAGGACAGGGCCCGCGAAATGTTCGAGAAAGTGCTGGCGCGGCGCAATCACCTGGGCCTGCTGGCCGAGGATTTGATGCCTTCCACCGGAGAGTTGTGGGGAAATTTTCCGCAAACCTATAGCATGGTCGGACTGATCCAGTGCGCGGCGCGCCTGTCCATGTCCTGGGATAAGGCATATTGATGACTTCCGGCTACATAGGCGCAATCGATATCGGCGGCACCAAGATCGCGGCCAGCGTCGGCTCGCCGACCGGGCCGCTGGCGCGGGCGGTGCAAGCCACGGTCAAGTCCGGCGCCCCGGAAGCTGTGCCGCAACAGGCGATCGCCCTGCTGGAAGAAGCCTGTCGGCAGGCAGGCATCGAGGCGGACCGCCTGGGAGCGGTCGGCGTATGCTCGGCGGGGCCGTTCATCCGGCAGGATGGCATGCTGGCCATGGTGACGCCGAATATCTGCGGCGGGTTGGGCAGGCGGCCCGATCTCCCCAATGACTGGACCTCGGTGCCGCTGGAAGCGGTCTTGCGCCAGCGCTTCCAGACCTTGGCCATCGACAACGATGGGGTCTCGGCCTTGATCGCCGAGCGCACTTTTGGCGCGGCCCTGGGCGAGCCGGACTGTGTCTATGCGACCTGGAGTACCGGCATCGGCTTCGGCATTTGCGCCGACGGCAAGGTATTGCGCGGCAAGCATGGCAACGCCGGGCATGCCGGACACATGCTGATGAGCGAAGTGGAACAGGCGCAATGCGGATGCGGCAATGTCGGCGACCTGGAAGCCCTGATCTCGGGGCGCAATATCGCCCATCGCGGCGGCAAGGAAGCGCCCGCCCTGTTTGCCGCGGCCCGCGCCGGCGATCCTGCTGCGCATGCCATCGCGATGCAGGCGGCGCGCTGGTTCGGGCGCGCGCTTTACAACCTGGCGGCAACCCTGGACACGCGCCTGTTCGTCGTCGGCGGCAGTGTCTGGGAACACAATGGCGACTGGCTCGAACCCTTCGTCATGGAGGAAATCCGGACCCGTTTGCCGGTCCTTACGGCCGAGGTCGAACTGGTTCCGGCGGCTCTGGGCGGGTGGGTGACGGATATCGGCGCCTTTTGCCTGGTTCTGCCGGAGACTTGGGTTTCCGGCTGGCGCGAAAACCAGACATGGCGCGCCGGCGTTGAAGGGGCAGAGGGCGGCGAATAAAACTTTCGTGCCTCGCCGGG
>JAEWBA010000051.1 GCA_023391395.1 Pseudomonadota bacterium | reverse complement strand
CAGCCATATCGGGTTGCGCACGCTGAATGCCCGTCGCGACGAAGCGTTCTGGACCGGTCTTTTAGGCGCCAAGGTCAGCGACCGCATCGGCGAAGCGCCGCTGCTGCGCATCGACGAAGTGCACCACAAGATCGCTCTGTTTCCTTCCACTTTCGCCGGCGTCCAGCACATCAATCACCAGGTGCAGGATATCGACGACATCATGCGCGCCTATTACATCCTCACCGAGCGCGGCATCCCGATCCGATTCGGTCCTGGCCGGCATCCGACTTCGGGTGCGCGCTTCCTCTACTTCGAAGGACCGGACGGGATGATCTTCGAATACTCGACCGGCGTGCGCCTGATCACCGAAGAAGACGAAAAGACTTATCGCCCGCGCAATTTCCCGGCGATCCCGTCCTCGTTCTGCATGTGGGGTTCGAAACCCGACATTCCGGAATTCAAGAAATGAGCGTGCCCTCTCTCGAACACGCGCACCAGCAGCGCATCGTGCGCGTCGCTGCGCGCGCGCTGGCCAAAGCCCATCTGGTGCATGCCTACGGCCATTGCAGCCTGCGACTCGATGCCGACCGCTTCCTGGTGTGCGCGGCGAAGCCGATGGGCCTGATTGCGCCGCT
This sequence comes from Pseudomonadota bacterium, assembly GCA_023391395.1. Lineage (GTDB taxonomy): Bacteria > Pseudomonadota > Gammaproteobacteria > Burkholderiales > Burkholderiaceae_D > Noviherbaspirillum. The sequence goes on along the minus strand of JAEWBA010000051.1, from coordinate 3,936 downwards.
GGAAGAAGGAACGGTGGTGCCGGTGCACGGCGAATTGCCGGAAGGCGTGCTGGGCGAAGTACGCATCCACCAGCAGATTTACCGCAAGCGGCCGGAAGTCGGCGGCATCGTGCGCAGCATGCCGCGCGACGTGATGACGTTGTCCGCCGCCCGCATCACGCCGCGGCCGCGGCATGGCATGGGTTCCTATTTTTCGCCCGGCGTGCCGCTGTGGGACGACCCGCAACTGGTGCGCAGCGAAGCGCAGGCGGCCGGCGTGGCGCAAACCATGGGCACCAGTCCGGCCGTGGTCATGCGCGGCAATGGCGCCGTAGTGGCCGCGCCCTCGCTCGAACAGGCGGTGGTGCTGACCTGGTACCTGGAAGACGCCGCGCGCATCGAGTTGCAATTGCGCTGCGCGGGGCTGGCAGAAGACGGCCCGGTGCTGTCGCCCCAACAGGCCGCCGCGCGCGCAGTCGGCACCGGCCGGATCTATGAGCGTATGTGGGAATACCTGACTTCGGGCGACCCCGAAGCTGAACAATTGAACTGACAAGATAAAAGGCAGCGCGTGAAACAAATCCTCAACTTCATCAACGGCGCTTTTGTCGCCGGACACGCAGAAAAGACCTTCCGCAATATCAATCCGGTCGATGGCTCGCTGGTCGGCATCGTGTCCGAAGCCGGTCGCGCCGATGTCGATGCGGCGGTGGCCGCGGCGCGCGCGGCGCTGGATGGTCCGTGGGGCAAGTTGTCCGTGGCGCAGCGCGTCGATCTGCTGTATGGCGTGGCTGATGGCATCAACAAGCGCTTCGATGATTTCCTGGAAGCCGAGATCGCCGACACCGGCAAGCCGCATCACCTGGCGTCGCACCTAGACATCCCGCGCGGCGCGGCCAATTTCAAGATCTTCGCCGACGTCGTCAAGAACGTGCCGAACGAATTCTTCGAAATGACCACGCCGGACAACAAGACCGCGTTGAATTACGCGCTGCGGCGCCCGAAGGGTGTGGTCGCGGTGATCTGCCCGTGGAACCTGCCGCTGCTCCTGATGACCTGGAAGGTCGGCCCGGCGCTGGCCTGTGGCAATACCGTGGTGGTCAAGCCGAGCGAGGAAACGCCGTCGACCGCGACTCTGCTGGGTGAGGTGATGAACGAAGTCGGCGTGCCGGCGGGTGTGTACAACGTGGTGCATGGTTTCGGTCCCGGTTCCGCCGGCGAATTCCTGACCACCCATCCTGGCGTGAATGCAATTACCTTCACCGGTGAAACCCGCACCGGCGCGGCGATCCTGAAAGCCGCAGCCGACGGCATCAAGGCCACGTCGATGGAATTGGGTGGCAAGAATCCGGCGATCGTGTTCGCCGATGCCGACATGGATGCAGTGATGGCAGGTCTGAAACGCTCGGTGTTCGAGAATACTGGCCAGGTTTGCCTCGGCACCGAGCGCGTGTATGTCGAGCGTCCGGTCTTCAATGAAGTGGTGCAGCGCCTGAAGGCAGCAGCCGAATCGCTCAAGCCCGGCAAGCCGCACGACGGCGACACTAATTTCGGGCCCCTGATCTCACAAGAGCACCGCGACAAGGTGCTGTCGTATTACCGCCAAGCGAAGGGGCAGGGTGCGACCGTCATCACCGGCGGCGGTATCCCGGCGATGCCGCAGGAGTTGGAAGGCGGCTCCTGGATCGAGCCGACCGTCTGGACCGGCCTGCCGGAAACGTCCAGTGTGGTGCAGGAAGAAATCTTCGGGCCCTGCTGCCATGTGGCGCCGTTCGATAGCGAAGATGAAGTGGTGAAGATGGCCAACGCGACGTCGTACGGACTGGCCGCTTCGGTGTATTCGACTGACTTGAATCGCGCGCATCGCGTCGCCGCGCGCCTCGAGGTCGGCTTGTGCTGGGTCAACAGCTGGTTCCTGCGCGACCTGCGCACTCCCTTCGGCGGATCCAAGATGTCCGGCATCGGTCGCGAAGGCGGCGTGCATTCCCTGGAGTTCTATACCGAGCTGCGCAACGTGTGCGTGAAGCTGTTCGACTGACTCCGTCACGACCTGGAAAAGAGGAGACACCGTGGGACTTTCTCAGCAAACCATCCAAGGCCTGGCCGATGAACTGTACCAGGCGCTGGAAGAGCGGCGGATGGTGGACCCGCTCACCGACCGTGAGCGCGACATCACGATCGAGGATGCGTACCGCATCCAGCTCGGCATCATTGAGCGCCGCATGGAGAAGGGGGCACGCATCATCGGCAAGAAGATCGGAGTGACCAGCCAGGCAGTGATGAACATGCTCAACGTGCACCAGCCCGACTTCGGCTACCTGCTGAGCACGATGGTCTACAGCGAAGGCGAGGTGATTCCGATGGAAACGCTGATCCAGCCCAAGGCCGAAGGCGAGATCGCATTCGTGCTCAAGCACGACCTGATGGGGCCGGGTATCAGCAATGCCGACGTATTGCGCGCCACCGAATGCGTGATGCCTTGCTTCGAGATCGTCGATTCGCGCATCCGCGACTGGAAGATCAAGATCCTGGACACGGTGGCGGACAACGCTTCTTGCGGCGTGTTCGTGCTGGGCGACCGTGCGGTCGATCCGCGCAAGGTGGATTTGTCGACCTGCGGCATGGTGCTGGAAAAGAATGGGGAAGTGGCCGTCACCGGCGCCGGCGCCGCCGCACTCGGCAGCCCGGTCAATGCGGTTGCATGGCTGGCGAACACGCTCGGCCGGCTCGGCATCCCGCTCAAGGCGGGCGAAGTGATCCTGTCTGGTTCGCTGGCAGCGATGCTGCCGGTGAAAGCCGGCGACAACCTGCGTATGACGATCGGCGGCATCGGCGGCTGCTCGGTGCGTTTCCAATAGTTTCCCGCCCTGCCGGACAAAAACAATCATTATCAAAGAGAGCAAGGAGAGACAAGCATGACACGCACCCGTTTCCTGCGCACCGCATTGGCCGCCTGCGGCCTGGCCTTCGCTGCTTCCGCCTTCGCCAGCGATGCCTGGCCGAGCCGGCCGGTCACCCTCATCGTCCCGTTCCCGCCGGGTGGGCCGACCGACGTGATGGGGCGCGTGATCGGCAAGGCCCTGAGTGAAAAACTGAAGCAGCCGGTGGTGGTCGAGAACAAGCCCGGTGCCGGCGGCAATGTCGGCACCGCCGCGGTCGCCAGGGCACAACCGGATGGCTACACGCTGGCGCTCAGCGCCGTCAGCAGTCTGGCGATCGCGCCGGCGCTGTACAGCAAGCTGCCCTATAACGTGAAGACCGATTTCACGCCGATCACGTTGGTCGGCGTCACCAAGGGCGCAATCGTGGCGCACCCGAGCGCGCCATTCAACGACTTCAAGGGCATGATCGCCTATGCCAAGGCCAACCCCGGAAAGCTGTCGTATGCCACTTCCGGCGTCGGCACCGCAAATCACCTTGCGGCCGAATCCCTGCAAGCGCTGGCCGGCATCCAGTTGACGCACGTGCCTTACAAGGGTACCGGCCCGGCCACGCAAGACCTGTTGGCCGGCATGGTCCCCATGTCCTTCGAGAGCTCGCTGTCGGCCGCGGCACCCAACATCAAGGCCGGCAAGCTCAAGGGCATCGCGATCACCGCCGCGAGCCGTTCGCCGCTTTTGCCGGGCGTGCCGACGGTGGCCGAGCAGGGCTATCCCGGCTTTGATGTATCGGCCTGGTTCGGGCTGGTCGGGCCGGCCAACTTGCCGAAGGAAATCGTGGCTGCCGTGCACAAGACCGTTGTGGAAGCATTGCAATCGCCGGAAGTGGTGGAGCGCTTCGCGCAAATCGGCGCGGAACCGATGCCGATGGCGCCCGAGCGTTTCGGTGCCTACATCCAGTCCGAGAATGAGCGCTGGGCCAAGGTGATCCACTCCGCGAACATCAAGCTCGACTGAAGAAACCGGCATGGCCGGAACAAGCGGACCCGCCCAAGGAAGTGCGGATCCGGCTTGAAGT
>JAEWBA010000273.1 GCA_023391395.1 Pseudomonadota bacterium | reverse complement strand
GCGCTAGCTTTTTCGTGGCGATGGCTTCGTGCCCTCGCCACGGAGGATTTTTGGTTTGTCGTTTGATACCGCTCCCGCGCGGCGTCAACAAAGATTCTGCGGCAGCTCGGATTTGTCATCCGGGCGTCATGTTGGTCTAGTACTGTGTGCGGCGCACAGGAGGCCAGCATGAGCCAATACATTCACCATATTCCGGGCCGTCTGCGTCTTAAGCTGGACCAGATCAAACGACAGCCGCTCCAGGCGCGTAAGATCCAGGCGGCAATCGGAAGTATCGACGGAGTGCTTGCCGTTTCCGTCAATGTCACCACCGGCAGCGTCCTGATCCGATATGAAGCGGCCAGGATAAACGGCGAATCCCTGCTGCGGACCATGAGGGAAACCGGCCTGCTGCCACCGCCGCAGGCAAGAGAGCCGCAGCGCCGCCATGCGTCTTCGCCGGTCGCCGAGAAGGTGGCCGACATGCTGGTGGAAAAACTGATCGAACGTTCGGCCATTGCCTTGATCGGCGCCTTCCTTTAGCCAGCCGGCGTTTCACGAACCCTATCCCCCGCTCGAGCCGGCGTGCCGCCGGCATTTTTCCCTTTCGCCACCTCATTCAGCAATACCGGGACGCCCGCGCCCGTGAGCACCGCCAATAGGTCGGCCGCATTCAAGGGCGCGACACCAAGCAGCGTCCGCAGTCCGGGCAGCAGATTGGCCAGCAATTGCAAGCCCACCGATGCGGCGATCGCCAGATCCAGTTGGCGGTTGCGCCGGCCGCCCATGAGGCCGAGCCTACGGTCATGGCGGCAGCTCAGCGCATGCATCAATTGACCCAGAATCAAGGCATTGAACGCGATGGTGCCGGAGCGCGGACCTGCGCCATGGCGCGCCACCCCGTAGGCATAGGCGGTGAAAGCGCCGCCCGCCAGCAGTCCGCCTTCGCGGGCATAGCGGCGCAGTTGGGTTTTGTCGACGATGGGGAGGGACGGATCGCGCGGCTTCCTGCTCATCACCCCCGGTTCAGGCGCTTCCGCCGCCAGTGCGATACCCGGTAGTACATCGGTAAGCAGGTTGAGCCACAACAATTGCAGGGGCGAGAGCGGAGAGCCGCGCGCCAGGGCCACACCACCCAGCACCACCAGGATTTCGCTGAAATTCGAGGACAGCAGGAAGTGCAGGGATTTGCCGATGTTGTCCTTGATCGTGCGCCCTTGCGCGATGGCGTCCTGCAGGGTTTCCAGCCGGTCGTCGGTCAGCACCAGGTCGGCTGCGGAACGGGCCAGGTCGGTTCCGCCATGGCCCATTGCGATGCCGATGTCGGCTGCACGCAGGGCAGGGCCGTCGTTGATGCCGTCGCCCGTCATGGCCACGATCTCGCCGCCTGCCTGCAAGGCCTGAACGATGCGCAGTTTGTGGGAGGGGCTGACGCGCGCGAATACATCCACGGTCGGCACAACGCTTTTGAGCGCATCCGTGTCCATATGCTCCAGCTGATCGGCATTGAGCACGCGTAATTCCTTGCCATTGTGGATGCCGATGGCTTCGCCGATCGACTGCGCCGTCGGGCTCTGGTCGCCGGTCAGCATGACGGTGCGAATCCCCGCGTGCTGGAAGCTAGCAATCAATTCCTTCATGCCTGGTCGCACCGGATCGGCCAAGCCTACCAAGCCGAGCCAGGTCAGATCCGGCTCATCGCTGTCGGCCTCGGCATAGGCGAAACCCAGGACACGCAACTGGCGTTCTGCCATCTGCAGGTTTTCCTGCAGGATGCCGGCGCGGGCGTCCTCATCCAGGGCAAGCGGCTGACCGTCGGCACGCAGCACGTAGCGGCACAGGCCCAGTACCTGGTCCGGACTTCCCTTGATCGCGACCAGGCGATTATGTGAGCGCTCGTGCGGACTGCGCACGGCATGCACGGTCTTCATGTAACGGCGTTCCTCGCTCCTTAATTCCTTGCTCAGTACCGGATAGCGCAGGCGCAGCGCACCGGCGGGTAGTCCGGCTTCTGTCGCCAGTTCCAGCAGGGCACGCTCAGTAGAGGAGCCGTTGGACGAGTCGCCGTTTTCCAGGGCGGATTCATTGCACAGCACGCAGATTTCGAGCAGGCGCGCCAAGCCGGCATGCGGGCGCGAGACTTGTCCCGATGTCGAAGCAGGCTGCGATTCCCCTTCCTGAAGGCTCAGCCTGCCGCCGCTTGCAGCAAGGCGCAGGCGGTCCGCCCGGACTTCGACGGCGGACATGCGGTTCATGGTGAGCGTGCCGGTCTTGTCCAGGCAGATGACCTGAATGGCGCCGATGGTTTCCACCGCTTGCAGACGACGGATCACGGCATTCCTGTCGCGCATGACGCGGATGCCCCGTGCCAGCGAGGTGGTGGCGACCGCGGGCAAGCCTTCCGGAATCGCGGCGATGGCGAGTGAGATTGAAACCTTGAGCATCTGCGCCCAGCCATAGCCGCGCAGCAGGCCGATGGCAAAAATTCCAAGGCATATGCCGCCGCTGAGCGTGACCAACTGGTTGCCGAGATGGTCCATCTGTTTTTGTATGGGCGTCTTGGGGGGCTCGGTCGTGGTCATCATGGCTTGAATTGCACCGATTTCCGTGCGTCTGCCGGTGCCGACCACCACCGCCAGACCCGTGCCGGCCGACACGGCAGTACCGCGATACACCATGTTGCTCCGGTCGCCCAGCGCCGGCGCACCGCTTAGCCGCGCGCTGTTCTTCGTCACCGGCAGGCTTTCCCCGGTCAGCAC
>JAEWBA010000048.1 GCA_023391395.1 Pseudomonadota bacterium | reverse complement strand
ATGATGGTGCGCGACTTCCAGTCCGTAATCGGCCAGGAGTGTTTGGTGCAGATGCCGGAGATGGCCGGTCGTCAGCCCGACTACGTGGTGGCCTGCGTGGGCGGCGGCTCGAACGCCATGGGGATCTTCTATCCCTACATCGACCACCAGGAAGTGCAATTGATCGGCGTGGAAGCGGCCGGTGAAGGCCTGGAAACCGGCCATCACGCCGCCTCGCTGACGGCGGGCTCACCCGGCGTGTTGCACGGCAACCGCACTTATCTGCTGCAGGATGAGAACGGCCAGATCATCGAGACGCACTCGGTCTCGGCCGGTCTGGACTATCCGGGCGTGGGGCCCGAGCATGCCTGGCTGAAGGATGCCAAGCGCGCGCAATACGTACCGATCACCGATGCCGAGGCGCTCGATGCCTTCCATACCTGCTGCCGCATCGAAGGCATCATCCCGGCGCTGGAGTCGAGCCATGCCCTGGCCTATGCCGCCAAGCTAGCGGCGACCCTGCCGAAGGACAAGATCATTCTGGCCAATCTGTCCGGCCGCGGCGACAAGGACATGCACACGGTTGCCGAAAAGACGAACAAGAAATTCTAGGAACCCAATCCCATTCAAGGCCCGCGCAGGCAAGGCATTGATCGCCGTGCCTGCGAAGGCGAGGCGAGGCAAGATATACCACACACCATGTCCAGAATAAGATCGACTCTGTCCGCCCTGGCGGCACAAAACAGGAAAGGCCTGATCCCTTTCATCACCGCGGGTTTCCCCGCGCCCGAGCTGACCGTGCCGCTGATGCGCGGCCTGGTGGCTGGCGGCGCCGACATCATCGAATTGGGCGTGCCGTTTTCCGATCCGATGGCCGACGGGCCAGTAATCCAGCGCGCCTCCGAAGTAGCCCTGGCGCAGGGCGTCGGTCTACGCAAGGTATTGGATTTCGTGCGTGAATTCCGCACCACCGATCAGCAAACCCCCGTGGTACTGATGGGCTATGCAAATCCGATCGAGCGCATGGGCGCTTCCGTCTTCATCGAGGAAGCGCGCGATGCGGGCGTCGATGGCGTGCTGGTGGTCGATTATCCACCCGAGGAATGCGAAGACTTCGCGGCCGCCATGAAGGAAAACGGCCTGGACGCCATTTTCCTGCTGGCGCCGACTTCCACCGACGAACGCATCGCCCAGGTCGGCAGGATCGCCAGCGGCTACGTGTACTACGTGTCGCTAAAGGGTGTAACCGGTTCGGCTCATCTCGACCTGCAGGCCGTGGGCGACATGATTCCTCGCATCAAGAAGCATGTCGACGTGCCGGTGGGTGTCGGCTTCGGCATCCGCGACGCGGCGACGGCAAAGGCGATCGCTTCCGTTTCGGACGCCGTGGTGATTGGCAGCCGCATCATCCAGGAACTGGAAAACACGCCCCGCGAAAACGCGGTGCAGTCGGTACAGAGCTTCATGGCCGGCATCCGCAAGGCGCTCGATGAATGATTTTTCCGGTGCGGGCATAATAGGGCGTACTGGGACAGGATATTGGCGCAGTGCAAGGCCGAACGGTACAATTCGGCAGGGAAAAATGAAAAGAGGTCACCATGAGCTGGCTTGAAAAGCTGCTACCGCCGCGCATACAGCGCACTGATTCGGCGCATCGCAAATCGGTGCCCGAAGGGCTGTGGGTCAAATGCCCGTCCTGCGAAGCGGTGCTTTATCGTACCGACCTGGAGTCGAATGTCCACGTCTGCCCGAAGTGCAATCATCACTTGCGCATCCGCGCGCGCGAACGGCTCGACGCCCTGCTGGATGAGGGCGGCCGTTACGAGATCGGGCAGGAGACGCTGCCGGTCGACTCGCTCAAGTTCAAGGACAGCAAGAAATATCCGGATCGCCTGAAGGACGGCCTGGAAGCGACCGGCGAAACCGACGCCCTGGTCGTCATGGGCGGTGCCATCATGACGCTGCCGGTGGTGGTGGCCTGCTTCGAGTTCGAATTCATGGGCGGTTCCATGGGCTCGGTAGTGGGCGAGCGCTTCGTGCGCGGCGCTCAGGCGGCGCTGGAACAGAAGGTGCCTTTCATCTGCATCACCGCCACTGGCGGAGCGCGCATGCAGGAAGGCCTGCTGTCGCTGATGCAGATGGCGAAAACCACGGCCATGCTGACCAAGCTCTCGGAAAAGAAGCTTCCTTTCATTTCGGTACTCACCGACCCGACCATGGGTGGCGTATCGGCCTCCTTCGCCTTCATGGGCGACGTCGTGATCGCCGAGCCCAAGGCCTTGATCGGCTTTGCCGGTCCGCGCGTGATCGAGAATACGGTGCGTGAAAAACTGCCTGAAGGTTTCCAGCGTGCGGAGTTCCTGCTGCAGAAGGGCGCCATCGACATGATCGTTGACCGCCGCAAGATGCGGGAAGAGATCGCCCGCCTGCTGGCGTTGCTGCAGAACCAGCCGGCGGAAGTCCTGGCCTGACCGGGGAGTCGGAATAACAAACCACGGCCGCATGTCGGCCACGGCGCTGGAGTTTATGCGCCGTGGTTGCCGTGCTCGCCGTGGTTGATTTTTTTGTGCGACGAATTTGATGGAAAAGCTTCCCACCACACTGGACGCCTGGCTGGCGCGACTGGAAAACCTGCATCCCAAGGCCATCGATATGGGGCTGGAGCGGGTGCGGCAGGTCGCCGCCAATCTGGGCATCCGTTTCGATTGCCCTGTCATCACGGTCGGCGGCACCAACGGCAAGGGGTCGACTTGCGCGATGCTTGAATCGATCCTGCTGCAGGCCGGCTACCGGGTCGGACTCTACACTTCGCCACACCTTCTTTCATTCAATGAGCGCGCCCGCATTGGCGGCGAAGCGGTGTCGGACGAGGTGCTGATCGCGCATTTCGCGGCGGTTGAGGCGGCGCGCGGGGAAGTGTCCCTGACCTACTTCGAATTCACCACGCTGGCGATCCTGCGGCTGTTCGCCGCAGCCGGCCTTGATGCGGTCATCCTCGAGGTGGGCTTGGGCGGCCGGCTGGATGCCGTGAATGTCGTCGATGCCGATGTCGCCATCGTGACCAGCGTCGACATCGATCACACCGAGTACCTGGGCAGCACGCGCGAGGAAATCGGTTATGAGAAGGCGGGCATTTTCCGCCCCGGCAAGAGCGCGATTTGCGGCGACCCGATGCCGCCGCAGTCGCTGATCCGCCACGCGGAAGAGATCGGCGCCGACTTGTGGCTGTTCGGCCGAGACTTTAATTATTCCGGCGACAAGCAGCAATGGAATTACGGCGGCCGCG
>JAEWBA010000257.1 GCA_023391395.1 Pseudomonadota bacterium | reverse complement strand
TGTGCTGTGTCGGGATCGAGATTGCCGGTCGGCTCGGCGGCAAGAATCAGGCGCGGACGATGCACCAGCGCGCGCGCAATCGCCACACGCTGCAATTCACCCCCGGAAAGCTGGCGCGGGAAATCCTCGCCGCGACCGCCCAGGCCCACGCCCTCAAGCATTTCCTGTACACGTGGGTCGCCTGGCTCGCCGTTCAGCAGCAGCGGCAGTGCAATATTCTGGCGCAGCGTGAGATGGGGCAAGACGTGAAAGGCCTGGAAAATGAAACCGAATTTTTCGCGCCGCAAACGGGTGGCGGCATCGTCGTCCATTGCCGACATGGGCATGCCATCGATCAGGATTTCGCCGCTGTCCGGTCGGTCGAGACCGGCGATCAGGTTGAGCAGAGTCGATTTGCCGACGCCGGATTCCCCCATGACAGCGACATATTCACCGGCTTCCAGAACATAGGAAAGGCCGTTCAGGACGCGCCGTATGGGGGAATAGGATTTAGTGAGCTTGCGCAGTTCCAGCATGGAGAAGAAAAAGCCGGCGCAGCCGGTCGCATGGCGAGAGTGGGAAGGGCACGGCCACAAAAAATTGCAGATGACGCACCTGCTACGGCTTTTCTCAGCGCAGCGCGTGGTTCTCTGCGTTTGGCCTGCCGTTGTGTCGCATCAATGGCGGGAACCGCCCGGCACCTATGATAACCAAAAAAGCATTTCCATCATGGCGCTCCTTCCAGCCGCCTCCGTTTCGCAGATGATCTGCGGCAATGAAACGGACACGGCGTTCAGGCGAGAAATCTTGCAGAACGAATTCATCCAGCTCTACCAAAGCGATGCCGCGGCCATTCCAGCCGAACTGGCCGCCGGCTTGTGGGCGCCCTGCGCGCACATTTCTCCCAAATTTCTGTACGACGCACTGGGCTCGAAACTGTTCGAGGCGATCTGCGAATTGCCCGAGTATTATCCGACCCGTGTCGAGGCGGCGATCTTCGAGGAAAATCTGCCTGCCATTGCCGCCTCCGTCGGGCGCGGAATGACGCTGATCGATCTCGGCGCCGGCAATTGCGCCAAGGCAGCGAAGCTCTTTGATGCCCTGCGTCCGACGCATTACGTGCCGGTCGATATCTCGGTCGACTTCCTCAAGGGCGCGGTGGCATGCCTGCAGCATACCTATCCGCATGTGCGCATGACGGCGCTGGGCATGGATTTCTCGAACGGGATGGAGTTGCCGGAGCACATCGGGCCAGCAAGGCGCCTGTTTTTCTACCCGGGCTCGTCCATCGGAAATTTCACTCCGGACCACGCCGCGTCCTTTCTCGCCCGGCTGCGCCGCGCCTGCGGCCGGGATGGCGGGCTGCTGATCGGCATCGACCTGGTGAAGGATGCGGCGTTGCTGAACGCGGCCTACGACGACCAGATCGGCGTGACCGCTGCTTTCAATCTCAATGTGCTGCGGCATCTGAACCGCCTGCTTGGCACCGACTTCGCAGTGCGCGACTGGCGCCACAGGGCATTCTTCAACGAAGCGCAGAGCAGGGTGGAAATGCATCTGGAAGCCAGGCGCGACGTGACGGTGCACTGGCCGCAGGGCTCGCGCCGCTTTCGCGAAGGGGAGCGCATCCACACCGAAAGCAGCTACAAGTACACACGCGAAGGTTTCCTGAACCTCTTGGCGCGTGCGGGCTTCGGCGCCTCGCACACCTGGAGCGACGCGAACAACTGGTTCATGGTCTGCCATGCGCGCGCAGTGTGATTCCATGCGGGTAATGAAGGCCGAGACCGCGCACGCCGTGATCGCTGGCGAATTTCGCCGCGTGCGTGCACAGACCTTGGCGCTGGCCGCGCCCTTGTCGGCCGAGGATTGCTGCGTGCAGTCCATGCCCGATGCTAGCCCGGTCAAATGGCATCTTGCCCACACCACCTGGTTTTTCGAGACCTTCGTGCTGGAGCGGTATGAGCCGGATTTTCATCCTTGCCACCCGGCCTATCGCGTGCTCTTTAATTCCTATTACAACGGCGTAGGCGAAAAGCATCCGCGGCCGCAACGCGGCATGCTGACGCGGCCCGGCTTGGACGAAATCCAGACCTACCGCGAGCAGGTCGATGCACGTGTGCTGCGCCTGTTGCGCGGGTTGCCGGAAGGTGAAGAGGCCCGGCAGGTGGCGAAGTTGGTGGAATTGGGCTTGCAGCACGAGAAGCAGCACCAGGAATTGCTGCTCACCGACGTCAAGCACCTGCTTTCGCTGAATCCGCTCAAACCGGCCTATGACGCGAGCCCGTTCAAATCCGGCACGTCAAGGGTAGCAGAGCTGAGCTGGCAGCATTTCGAGGCGGGCGTGGTCGAAATCGGCCATGCGGGCGAGGGCTTTTGCTTCGACAACGAAACGCCGCGCCACCGGCAATTCATAGAGAGTTTTTCGCTTGCCTCGCGCCTGGTGAGCAATGCGGAATTCCTGGCCTTCGTCGAGGCTGGTGGCTATGCCGATCCGGCGCTGTGGCTGTCCGAGGGCTGGGATTGGATGCAGGCCAATGGTTTGGCACATCCGCTGTACTGGCATCGCGGCGATTCGGGATGGAAGGAATTCAGCTTGCACGGCTTGCAGGCGCTCGATGGACAGCGCCCGGCACTGCATCTGTCCTATTACGAAGCCGATGCCTATGCGCGCTGGGCCGGCGCGCGCCTGCCGACCGAAGCCGAATGGGAAGTCGCGGCTCGCGCAGCCGGGGCAGACGGGAGCGATATGGGGCTGCGTCTGCATCCGGACGCGCCGACGCAGGGCACATCGGTACAATGGTTCGGCACTGCCTGGCAATGGACTTCCAGCAGCTACGCGCCCTATCCCCGCTATGCGCCGGCGAGCGGCGCAATCGGCGAATACAACGGCAAGTTCATGGTCAACCAGTACGTGCTGCGCGGCTCGTCCTGCGCCACGCCGGAGCGGCATGCGCGCCTCAGCTATCGCAACTTCTTCCCGGCCTACGCCCGTTGGCAATTCACTGGCATTCGCCTGGCGCGCTCCTGAACCAGGCGGCGACAGGCACAAAAAAGCCGCTCCGGTTTCCCGGAGCGGCTTTTGATTTGGCTAAGCTTAAGAATCAACGGTCGCCATAAGAGCGGCGCGCTGCATTGCCACCGTAGCCGCTTTTTCCATAACCGCCGCCTTCCTTGCGCGGTGCGCCGGGCTTGGAGAAGCTGCGCTGGCCCGGCTTGCCGCCACGGCTGTCACCCGGCTTCCAGCCATTGGGCTTGCGGTTCGAGCGTGCCGGCGCAGCCG